>CASEEB010000208.1 GCA_949286815.1 uncultured Eubacteriales bacterium
GTTTGCCTTCTTTAATTTGTTCTATCCAAAGCGGAATCACGCTGCCTCGCGAACACATCACATTTCCGTAACGGGTACAGCAAATCTTGGTTTTATCAGGACTTACCGTCCGGCTCTTAGCTACGATTACCTTTTCCATCATAGCCTTGCTCGTACCCATTGCGTTTACCGGATAAGCCGCCTTATCGGTAGAAAGACAAACAATATTTTTAACTCCTGCCTCAATTGCGGCATTAAGTACATTTTCAGTACCCATTACGTTTGTTTTTACCGCCTCAATAGGAAAAAATTCGCAGGAAGGCACCTGCTTGAGTGCAGCCGCATGAAATATATAATCTACACCGTACATAGCATTTCTTACACTTGAGAGATCGCGCACATCACCTATAAAGAATTTTATTTTTTCGGCGACCTGAGGCATTTTAGCCTGAAATTCATGACGCATATCGTCCTGTTTTTTTTCGTCGCGCGAAAAAATCCGAATTTCGCCGATATCGGTATTTAAAAAGCGGTTTAACACCGCGTTCCCGAACGAGCCGGTGCCTCCTGTTATAAGTAATGTCTTACCTGCGAATATGCTCATATCAGATTTCCAAACCCTTCATAAACAAAGTTTTATTCTCTTTCGCCGTGGTTGTCGGTCTTCCCAGATCATCTCTGGCGCCGATGGCGCATTTAACCTCAATCAATGAAAGACAGTCGGAATTTTTGGCTGAAACCAGTGCATTATCGAGGTCTTTGAAATTATCGGCTCTTACCGCGCTTTTATATCCGCAGCCCTGTGCTATTTTCACAATGTCGATTTTCTCAGCCACGGTAGGCATTCCTCCTACTGTTTCGTGAGCGCCGTTATTGATAATAATATGAACTATATTTTCGGGGGAATTTGCCCCTAAAACCGCCATACTCCCCATATGCATCAAAGCAGAACCGTCTCCGTCTATTATCCAGATTTTCCGGTCTTTTTTCTGAATTGCTACGCCCAATGCAATGGAAGAACTGTGTCCCATTGAACCGACAGTCAGAAAATCATGCTCATGTGTCTGATGTTTTGCCTCACGGATTTCAAACAGCTCACGCGAAGCTTTTCCGGTTGTTGATATAATGATATCTTCTCCGCTGACGTCAGTGATATGCTTTATTATATCTTCTCTTTTCATTGTATAGTTATTAGTATATTCAACTTTGCCGTCATACTCAAGCGCACCTTTTCGGACTACAAAAGCCACCTGTTTTCCGACACTCAGCAATTTTTTAAATTCCGACATTTGCCGGTTCAATTCTTCCTGTGTTGTCTGTTTATCAATTATAAAAGTTTTTATATCCATATCCTCAAGCAGTTTCACGGTAACTTCGCCCTGAAAAATATGTTGAGGCTCGTCATGCAAACCGGGTTCTCCGCGCCAACCTACGATAAAAATACACGGAATGGCGTACACTTTGTCATTCATAAGAGAAGCTACTGGATTGATTATATTTCCAATTCCGCTGTTTTGCAGATAAACTACCGGTATTTTACCCGTTGACATATGATACCCCGCGGCAAGGGCTACTGCGTTGCCCTCGTTGGCAGCAATTATATGATTATCTGATATTCCGTATCTGTTCATCAGATAATTACATAAAGGTTTAAGCTGACTGTCCGGAACACCTGTAAAAAAATCAAATTCATTTAAAAAATCCAATTTCATGACCTAAGAATCCTTTCATACATCTGTCTGATATCCTCTCTGTCCGGCGCAACCGGATTATTGGACAGTCTTATTATATTTACTGAATTAACAAGTGTTTCTATATCGTCTTTTCTGTTTGCCGAAACGGGATACTCAATTCCCATTTTATCCAGCATTTTTTTAAATTCCGTAACTGCGCCGAACGCGTCGGTTTTGAAAAGCGCAGCGGAAATTTCCTCGAGAATATCCGAAAGATATTCATATCCTCTTGAATCTGCGCATTTATCCTTATTGTTCAGCATATGCAGCCATACTTCCGGCAGGCATATCGCAACTGCATGTCCGTGAGGAATTTTATACATAGATGTAAGTTTATAGCTCATCGCATGGGCTGCTGTAGTTTGAGTTATATTTATTGCCTGTCCGGCGAGATTTGAGGCGTTCATAATTTTTTCAGCCGCGGCTTCCGAATTTTCATATATATAACCTTTTATGTTTTCGGCGATAAGCTTTACTGCCGTTTCGGAAATTTTCCGGCTGTCCGGTGTGGAATTTACAGACCACCATGATTCTATTCCCTGACAAAGCGCATCAAGTACCGTACATTTTTTCTGATACAAAGGAAGAGTTTTCAGAACAGCACTGTCTAAAATCGCATACTGGGGAATAATACTTTCATGCGTAACTGATTGTTTTTGACCTTTATAATAAATAACCGCGTAGCGTGTTGACTCGCTGCCGGTGCCCGCAGTTGTGGGAATGGCTATCAGAGGTATACCGGAGTCGGAGTAATCCTGCTGCAAATACAATTCTTTACCGTTCATTTTCGCAAAAAGCTTAATGCATTTTGCGACATCAAGGGTACTGCCTCCGCCTATCGCAAGAATAGTGTCGCAAGCTTCGGAATTAAATAAATCAACACCTTTGCATATATCCTCATAGAGCGGATTTGAAGTAAACCCGTCAAACTTTACAAAAGGGATACCGGCTTTATCTGTAAAATTTTTAAAATACATAAACTCAAACGAATTATCACATACAAGCATATATTTTTTTGAGTTTACCTGCTTTAAAACCTTTTCTATGGTTTCAGAAGAATTTTGGCTTTTGAGTATTATCTGACCCATTCTATTCCTCCGGAATTAGAGTAATAATATCTTTTATTGACATACACATATCATCGGCTTCTTTTGCCCGGTGATTTACCAGAATGGTTTCAGCT
>CASEEB010000209.1 GCA_949286815.1 uncultured Eubacteriales bacterium
GTATACTTTCCCCAGTATTTTGCAAAAATCCTTTTTGCGTATCTTGATACCGCGACAATAGATATCGGAATAAGCGGTACACATACAAGCAGTACAAGCGCCACCCTGAAATCTATCCATACGGTAATACAAAAAAGAATCAAAGGGGATAACATAGAGTAAAAGAACTGCGGAATATATGAAGAATAGTACAAATCAAGCTGTTCAACACCTTCTACCGAAACCTGAGTAAGTCCCGCCATGCTCATTCCGTCCGTGGCGCGTACACCCAGCCTGACGATTTTTGCGTAGAGTTTATCCCTAAGCTCCTTTTTTGCTTCTCTTCCCAACAGATCTTTAAAATATCCAACAAGCCTTGAGGAAATATATCTGACGGCAATACAGACGGCAATGCACGCGGCGGGAAATATAAATGACGTCGCGTCGCGAGCATATAAATCAAAATTTGCCGTAATATAAATTGCCAGGCAAATACCGGCCGTTATACCCACGTTGGCAAACAAACCGAGAAGCATTAAACCTACCGTAAAATATATGTATTTTTTGTTTTCTCCCAACAGTCCCATAAGAGCTTTGTCTATCATACATTAAAACCCTGCCCTTTCTGACTTTGTGTCGCAGATGAGGATTTTATGAATTCGGCGAGTCCGTGACGGCTCTCATCGCTCATTGCGCAGACCACTCCGCCGGCGTCTCTGTAGGCAACCTTTTTGGGTACATTGCAATGAAATTCCAAATGAGTGCCCAACCACCTGATTATGGTCATATATTCCGCGAGTTGTGAATATCCGAGTTCTGTCATTGTAATTTTTTTCTTTTCATCACGCCTGATATATCCTCCCCGTTCAAGTCTTTCCGCCGCGCGATATACGCTTACCTTTGTAACATTCAGTTTTGAGCCTATATCCGTAAGCTTGATTCCGGCATTGTCGTTGTGCAACTCATCAATGGCAATCAGATATTTTAATTCTGCCGACGTCATAAAAATCCCCCTCTTTGTTAGCCTTAACTAACCCACACGCATAAAAATGTAATAATTTTACAAGAAATTATCTCTTTCTTTCCATAAGTTAGCTATAGCTAACTTATGCATTTAAAAGCGGAGTCTTACGACTCCGAAAAAAGTATATCACAAATTCTGCCATTTGTCAATACAAAGTTAAAGAACAAGGAACACTTTTATTGATTCTCATTAATTGTATCAACGATACATTTTTTCATATCATCAATAAAATTAAATCCGCCGAAACAAACCGTTATTTTGTCTGTGCCGTTTTCATTAAGTATAAACTTTGTCATATTTTCAATATTGTCAAAAAAAACACATTTAACTCCCGATTCTTCAACAAAATCCGTCATCTCTTCATCGGGTGTGAAAATGTAAATCCGAGACGGTGAAAAACATTGGGCAGTTTTTACTTTAAGCATCGCTTCCCGCGTGCTTGCCGCATTAAAACATATAACTTTTTCTGATTTTTCAAAATTGGACGACAAACTGTCAAGGCTCCGACGCAAAACGGAAATTTCCTCAACCCCGGATGATATATCTGTAATAATAA
>CASEEB010000210.1 GCA_949286815.1 uncultured Eubacteriales bacterium
ACGTCAATGGGGGATTTTCCCCCGTTTATTACATAATCGGCAAAAGCGTCGTAGACAAGATAATCCATGCCTCCGTGCCCTCCCCTTACACCGTCCTCCATGAACTTCTTCCAGATAGGATGCTCGTATTTTTCAAGATATTTCTCGGCATTGTTCCACTGCGGCGTCCAGTTAAAATGAGAATCCGCGCCAAAATCCGTGTCAAGATATATGTAATTTGAATCCTCGCAGTAAAGCCCTTTGGTTCCATGGACGGTAAAGCGGCGGCTGTACGGTCGAGGGAGAGTCGTGTCGAGAATCAGAGATATGGTGGCTCCGTCGGCACACATGATATCCGTTGTCACAATGTCCCCCTGCCTGAAATCGCATGTTCTGAATTTTTCCTGAATCTCAGGATGGCGTTTCGCGTAATCATTCAGCCCGCTCGCACGCGACGACATAGATGTGAGGTAAAGCATACGGTTCCCGTTGTTTATATTGAGAATTTTAGCGATAGGTCCCAATTCGTGAGTAGGATAGTTTTCACAATTGCGTCCCATATAATTTCTCAGCCTGTAATGGCGGTTTTCTTCCCCCAGCAGTATTTCGTCGCGCAAATCATGCTGGTAGCCTCCGTCGCAGTGAACTATTTCGCCGAACAGTCCCATACGCGTCATGTTGAGCACCATAAGTTCGTATCTTCCGTAGCAGCAGTTCTCAAGAAACATAAACCGGGTTCCGGATTCTCTCTGAGCCTTTACGAGTTCAAAACATTCCTCAATATCGTATGCTCCGCCGACCTCAAGCCCGGTAGGTATACCGGCTCTCATTGCCCGGCAGGCTATTTCTATGTGAGACTCCCACGAGGTCATTATAAGCACCGCGTCAATCTTATCTTTGTCAAGTATCTCGGAATAATCTACCGTTCCGAACGGTCTGTCCCCCGTATTATTTTCAATGATTTCACATACGCTTTCAACCCTGTCCGGATATTTGTCGCATACCGAAACTATCCTGTATTTTTTCATTCCGAGCAAAAGCCCGGAAATCACCGAACTGCCTCTGCCGCCAAGACCGATTACTCCCAATCTTATCGTTTCCATAAAAACATTCCTCTCTGAAAAATGATATATTGTATTTATTTAAGTGTACATTACACAAAATCACAATTATTTTACGTTGTATACAAAACTCCGAACAGTTTTGCGGAGCGAAACCGCGGCATACAACCGTAAAAATATTTTTTTTGATTTCATTACGTTGTATGCAAAACCCGGACAGTTTTGCTACTGCAAAACTGCGGCATACAACCAGTAAATGGTATTTTTTCGAGTTCTTTACGTTGTATGCAATTACGCCTGTATACATTTTATCACAGTTTCAAAGCCGTGTCAACCGGCAATATTGAGTTTGTAAATAAAATGTAAAAGAATGACAAATTTGTTGACAAACAAAATTTTATAAGGTATAATATTCGTTGTAATTTTTTAATAAAACACAAGGGAAGGTTTTACATCAATTTACCATGGAAAGATTCACAGCTTTTACCGTTATTCTGTCAAGTGTCGAAAGAAATCTTCACAAGCTGAAGAGTGAAAAAATGTCTGCATACGGTCTTCGGGCGACGCACCTCACATGCATGATCCACATTGAAATAAGTCCGGACGGGCTTACACCCACGGAAATCGCTCAGGCATGTTCGATCGACAAAGCGTTTGTTTCAAGAATCACAGCAGATCTTATAGCGCATGAATTCATTAAAATCAACGAAAAATTCAATGACGGCCGCAAATACCGTCAAAAATACATTCTTACGGACAAGGGATTCAATGTTCTCAAGGAAGTTAAAGAATCGTTCGACAGTATTATGGAAAACATCCAGGAAAATATAACCGATTATGAAATGAGATGCTTTCTTAAGGTTCTGCATACGGTAAATGACAATATTTCAAAAGAAGTTTCCAAAATTTAAACTTATGCTTACAGAAAGGAATTATTCGTTTAAATGAGTTATAAACTTCCAAACAGGAAAAGACTTATTCGTAATCTTCCTCACATATGGGATGTCAACGATTTAATCGAATGTATTGATTCTCATAAAAATAAAACCGCTTTCAAATACTTTGAAAACGGAAACCTCAGGGAAATGACATATTCGCAGTTTTTGGATATGATAAAATCGGTTGCCGCCGCGATATCAAAGCTCGGTCTTGAGGGAAAAAGAATTGCCGTGATAGGAGATACTTCTCCGGAATGGCTCGCGACTTACGTCGGGACGATTGCCGCGGGAAGTGTCATAATTCCGATGGACAAGGAACTTGCGCTCGCGGAAGTCGAAAAATTTCTGACTATGGTTGAAGCGGACGCGGTTGTATACTCAAGTTCTTTCAACGAAAAGTTTGTCACCACTATAAACACGCATCCCACTCTGAAATATTTTATACCGATTCATGCCGACTATGATTCAAGCTTCTCTTCCAAAGTAATTCCCTTCTCGGACTTCATAGAAGCCGGAAAAGAAGAAGTCGAAAAAGGATATAAAATAAAAACCGTCAGAAACCGGGAAGTAATGTGTGAAATGCTGTTCACCTCCGGCACTACCGGTACCAGCAAATGTGTAATGCTCTGCCAGAAAAACATCTTTGCCGCGGTCTCATCAGCGGTTGAAACGGTTTGCTTTTCCCCGGAGGATGTGGTAGTATCGGTGCTTCCGGTTCATCATACATATGAGCTTATGTGCCTGCTCGCGGAGATGGTATACGGTATAACTATATGCATAAACGATTCTCTGCGTCACGTTCTCAAGAATTTCGCTCTTTTCAAGCCGACCGGACTTGTGCTCGTGCCGCTGTTTCTCAATACCATGTATAAAAAAATCTGGTCGGAGGCGGAAAGAACGGGAAGAACCGGGTTGCTTAAAACCGGTCTTAAAATTTCCCGCAATCTGCTTAAGGTCGGAATAGACAAAAGACGGATAATATTCAAGTCTGTGCTTGACGCTTTCGGCGGAAACCTCGATCACATCATCTGCGGAGGCGCCAAGCTCAATCCCGACCTTGTCGAATGTTTTGAAAACTTCGGCATTTCGGTATTTGAGGGCTTCGGAATAACCGAGTGCTCGCCCCTTGTGGCAGTTACCCCGTATTACGCGAGAAAAGTGGGCTCAATCGGACCCGCGGTTCCCTCCTGCCGGATGAGAATTGATCCCAACGGAGATAAAACACCCGAAGGATATAACATCGGTGAAATTCAGGTCAAGGGAGACAATGTGATGCTTGGATATTACAATAACCCTGAAGCCAACGCCGATGTATTTACGGATGACGGATGGTTCAGAACCGGAGACGTGGGATATCTTGACAAAGACGGATACGCTTACATAACCGGAAGAATCAAATTCGTCATAGTGCTTGAAAACGGCAAAAATGTTTTCCCCGAAGAAATCGAGGAATATCTCGAAACAATTGACACCATAAGCGAATGCTGCGTCATCGGCAGAAAAGCGGAAAACAGCGATGAAGTGATACTCACCGCCGTAATCTATCCCGATTTTTCAAAATTTGCCGAGGGTGCCAACGATGACACGATAAAGGAATCCATTCGCAAATCCATAAACGCCGTAAACAAAAAATTGCCCTCATTCAAGCAAATCAAAGCTGTGGAACTCAGAAAATCAGAATTTGAAAAGACAACGACAAAGAAAATTAAAAGACAGCTTGTTAAATAAACAATTCCGCCTATATCATATGCATAATGAACCGTCGATTTTACAATGCGGTTTATCGGAAAACTAAATTTGTTATAACATATTTATTCATAAAAAACGGATGCGAAATGTCTGAAGTATATTACGCACCCGTTTTTTATTTTTATATATTCTTTTTCAATTATTTATACAATAGTTTCCCCACTCTTTTAACAACAATAACCGCCAAAATAATTTTTACGGCGTCAGGAATCAAAAAAGGTACGACACAGGTCATGAGTATATATGTAAAGGCTATATTTCCGGTACCGGAAGTGTACAAAAACCAATACCAGATACTTCCGAAGAGATAACAAACTATTATTCCCAACGACATAGATATCAATAAAACAGAAGTTTTCCTTCCGAACAGGTCAACCGCAAGGCCGACTATAAGAGCCGTGAAAATAAATCCGATAATATAACCGCC
>CASEEB010000211.1 GCA_949286815.1 uncultured Eubacteriales bacterium
ACCGGACGTATGTACAACTTCAAGGGCGCAGTAAAGAGCGGCTTTAATTCAAGCTTCGGAAAGACAAGAAAGAGCAAAAAAATTCTTATTGCCGGACTTTTGATTTTTTCCGCCATAATAGTATTCATGGTGTCCTCTTTCGGAGTTATATTCAAACAGATTAAAGATATAAAGACTCAGTACAATGACGGAATGGTCTATCTCAGAGGCGGAGGCTCCGACAGAGAATACATATCTTTGCTTTTGGATTCCGGGAAGGCGGATCTGGCGTGGTATAACTATGAGATTTACGATATTCCGTATGATATGGTTTTGTACAGCTTTTGTATAGGAAATTTCGAGACATTTACGGAGGATTATAATCTTTATTTCAGAGCCGAGGCTTTGCCGTTGCCCGAAAAGGTAATCGGAGACAAAACGCTGCTTTACGGAAAGGGAACTATAGAGAATGACAAGGAAATAATTATCACGAGCGGATACGCGGATAAGCTTTTGGAGGCAAGCAATGTCGGATATATAGACAGTTATGAGGATTTGCTTTACATATCCGCAAGTGAAATGAGGTGGGACAGCAACCCCGATTCCCGGTATACCGTGGTCGGTATTGTAGAGGACGAGAATGTCTCGGTGTATTTTTCGGATTATGAGTTTGTATCAAAGAAGCTTGAGTATACTTCGAGGTATTTCAACGGAAACATATTCACTGATGTGGAGCACTCCGGCACGAGTCTTGAGCCCCTTGAGGACGGAAGCGTTTATATAAATCCCACCATGTTTCAACTGTCAGGCAACTTTGACAAAGAGGTGGGAGACAAGATACTTATAAACGGCATTGAATTCACAGTCAAGGGATTTGCGAACACGACAGGCCGGGAAAACGAGGAAGCATTCAACAAATTTGTAATTGAAAAATACGGTTCTCTTGTAACCGAGAGTATTTCTGCCTATGCTGTTCATGCCTATGGCGAGGATGTAAGCAATTTTGAGATCTGGAGCGAAATGAATCAGAGTGACGACAGAGCGCTGTTTGAGAGTTTTCTGTTGGAACTGCAGAACCAATATGATGAGTTCTGCAAACAGGAGATGACCGAGTATTTGCTGAACTATAATAAATCAATGCCCGCGGTCATTATGACTACCAATGATTTGTACCGTCTTATAGCCTCTGACGGCGAGTATGACGACTGTTTCGGTATAAACAGTATAAATTTCGAGGAAAACAAATCATCCGTATATATTTATTCTGACGACGCGGAGGGGCTTTATTCCGAAATGTCCGGAAAATACGGAAGCGGTTCGCTCATAAACTCCGACGATATGTACGAGTATTGGTCACGTGAATACAGGAACGGATTTATCACCAAAAGTATAACGCTTGTGGTGATCTTGGCTCTGATGTCACTTTGCCTGTACTTTATAATGAGATCCGCCATTATGAGCGATATCAAGGAAGTGGGTATAAACCGCGCTATAGGAGTCAGCCGTAAAAATATTGTATACAGGTATTTTATAGAGACACTTGTGCTTTTCGCGCTGACTATCTTTGTCGGATATCTGGCTTCGTCGGTGTTTGTGAGAGGACTTATGGCTGTTTCCAATTTGACCTTAAGCTTCATGTATTATCCGCTTTGGCTGGCGGGGGTGACATTTGTAGTCATGCTTATTATAAGCATTATATGCGGGCTTATTCCGATAAGGTCACTGCTTTCAAAATCTCCCGCCGAAATACTTGCCAAGTATGATATTTAAACAGATTTATTATGTAATTTTTCAATGAAAAATAAAGGACTGCGGCACTTTGGGTGCCGCAGTCCTTTATACAATAAGCTGTTGACAGATTGTCCGGCTTTGTGATATAATGTATACATGCATACAGCGTAAAGAACTTACAAGAGTGGTATATATAGGCTGTATGCCGCAGTTTTGCGTATGCAAAACTGTCCGGGTTGTATCTGTGATTTTCATACAGCGTAAAGAACTTACAAGAGTGGTATATATAGGCTGTATGCCGCAGTTTTGCGTATGCAAAACTGTCCGGGTTGAATCTGTGATTTTCATACAGCGTAAAGTACTCAAAAAAATGGTATATATCGGCTGTATTTGCATACAGCGTGAGCTGTATGCCGCCAATTTTATAAGGATAATAGTGTGATAAGATGATTGAAAAGCTTTTTGAATTGTGTCGGGAAAACAATATTCCGTTATATGATATTTACGAATATGACAATGGGGCCATACTTCATAAAACAGTAAACCGCAGTCACAGGGTAAACAATCTGTATTCGGCTTCAAAGACTTTTACATCGGTCGCGGTGGGTATGCTTTGCGACAAGGGACTTCTGAGCATGGACGATAATGTTCATGATTTGCTGGGCAGAGAAGATTGCCCGGAAATCTGGAAAAAAGTGACGCTTGATTTACTGCTTTCTCAGAGGAGCGGAGTGGGACAAATGTTTCTCGACATTGACACCGACGACATCGAAAATTACAAAACCGACGATTTTCTCGGACTTGTTCTTAATCGTCCGATGGATTATGAGCCCGGAAAATACTTTGGATACAGCGACTCGAATTTTTATCTTGCCTCAAGAATTGTCGCGAAAGTCAGCGGAGTTTACATGCAGGAGTTTCTGCGGGAAGAATTGTTCGCTCCTATGAAATTTCAGGCGTGGAGTTGGGCGGTCTGTCCTTACGGACACGCCGCGGGAGGAACGGGGTTGTACCTGAGCTGCAAGGACATGCTGAAGTTCGGAATAATGATGCTTAACGGCGGTGTATACGAACATCGCGGATATATTTCCGAAAAGTGGCTCAATCAAGCGAAAAAATGTCATTCATATGTAGATTCATCGAACAGTTACGGATGGGGAATGTGGAGAAGATACGACAGCGACGTTTGCGTATTTTCCGGCGCTTTCGGTCAGGTGATTTTTCTTGACCCGGAAAACAACCGCGTGTATGCGTGGCAGGCTTACGACCCTAAAAATAAAGTCGCGATCTTGCTTGACACGTTATATGGCGTCTCTGCCAAAAAGTTTGATTGATATATTAATAGGAGATAAAAGTATTATGGAAGAATTAACAATACGCCGCGCCAAAGAGAGTGATATACCGACAATTGATAAACTGCTTTATCAGGTACATAAGGTACACAGCGATGCCCGCCCCGATTTGTTTAAAGAAGGTACGAAGAAATACACAGATGAGGAGCTTAAAATAATTATAGCCGATGACAGGACACCGGTGTTTGTGGCACAGAGAGACGGCAAGGTTCTGGGATATGCTTTTTGTATACACAAACAGTTTATAGACGACAACAATATGACCGATATCAAGACGCTTTACATAGACGATCTCTGTGTTGACGAGCAGGCGAGAGGATCTCATATCGGAAAGGCCTTGTATGAATACGTTCTGGATTACGCCAGAGGGCAGGGATGTTACAATGTTACCCTCAATGTCTGGGCGGACAATTCAGGAGCCTTGAAGTTTTATGAAAAAATAGGGCTTAAGGTGCAGAAAATCGGGATGGAAAAAATACTTTAAAATATCGGTCGGATAAATTTGTGAGATAAATAAAGCTGCTTTGCACGGGCAAACTTACCCGGAAAAGCAGCCGTTTTTATATTTTTGCGGACAATG
>CASEEB010000212.1 GCA_949286815.1 uncultured Eubacteriales bacterium
TGTGCTTGTGAAAGCGTCCGGCGGAATCAGGACATACAGCGACGCCGTCAATATGATTGAAGCCGGCGCGGACAGGCTGGGAACGTCGTCCGGCGTAGCTATAATCAGGGAAAGCGAACAGACAGACGACCGTAAATAACAATTGCCGCGTTTAACGCACGGCGAAAACCGACGATGACAGGACAAGCGACATAAAACACGGGATTTTTTCGCGGTGATATAAATTAATTTATGTCAGATAACAAAATACACCCGTAAAATTTTTCAAAGCAAAAAATTATTATATTATTTAAGCCGCCCTTGGCGGCTTGAGGTATTAACATGGCAAAAATAATTGGACCCGGCAGCTGCATGGTAGATATAACCGGATACGCGTCACACCTTCCGTCCGACGGCGAAACCGCCGTGGGAGATCTTGTCCGCACAAGTCCGGGCGGAAAAGGCTCAAATCAGATGATAGCGGCTCACAGAGCGGGCAGCGAAGTATTTCTTATCGCGTGTATCGGCGACGACAGCGCGGCGTCGGTACTGAACGACCTATACCGGGAAAACAAAATGAGTACAAAGTATATAAGAGTTTGTCAGGGTGAAAATACCGGCACGGCTCTCATCCAGATAAACAAAACCGACGCTCAGAACCGCATACTTATAATAAGGGGTGCCAATCTGTCCCTGTCGGACGAAGATGTAAAAAAAGCCGAATATGATTTTCGAGACTGCGACATAGTGCTGACCCAGCTTGAAACCGATGACGCTCCGATCTACGAGGCGGCAAGACTTGCCCAAAAATACAATAAGCCGTTTTGTCTCAATCCCGCCCCATACCGTCCCCTTTCCGACGAATTGCTTTCCATGACAGACTATATTACACCTAACGAAACCGAAGCCGAATGCCTGACCGGTATTCATATAGAATCGGCAGAGGACGCCCGAAAAGCCGCCAAGGTCCTGCTTTCCAAAGGGGTAAAGAACGTGGTTATAACGCTTGGCGTAAACGGGGCTTATTATACCGACGGCAAAAGAGAGATTAAAATCGACGGTATAAAAGTAAACGCGGTTGAGACCACGGGTGCGGGAGACGCTTTTAACGGCGGGTTTGTGACTGCTCTCGGAGAAGGCATGGATATCGAAAAAGCGTTGAAATTCGCCAACTGCACCGCCGCGCTTTCGGTTACACGTCTCGGAGCTGCCCAGTCAATGCCGACAAGGGCGGAAACAGACGAGTTTTTCAGGAAAATATACGGCTGAATTTAATCGGTGATAACCTTACCCGCAGAGAAATATCACTGGAGTAAATTACGGTCGGCGCTGAAATTCTGACGGTCAAAACAACAGGCATCCGTGATTACGGCAAATAATGTTTTTTTATTCCTGCCCACGTGACATACCCTTTCGGGTTTGTCCTCGCTTCCGATTAAAATGACAATTTTAATGCAATCGTACACTCAATATTTTTGTTCAAGGACAAAATTACTATATACCCCCCACTCAGACAGAGGTCCGGGCACAAGAAAAAAGCAAGGTCAGCGCATAAGTTGACCTTGCTTTTTGATACTATTGTCAAGCGTACACAACTTTAATTGTGCAGTCCATTACTTTTTACCGAATCTGAATTTATCTGTTTAAAAAATTAAGCTCTTTGCTCTATTTGAAAATTTTATATGTTTTAACAATTTTAACCTTTGCCCAAATTGCAAATATTATCTGTTTAAAAATTTAAATCTCTTGCTCAGTTTGAAAATATAAAATGAAATCAATCTGGTCAGTGCAATATCATATACCACAAATACCACATTGACAAGCAAATATACGACGGCGATAACCGCAACGCCTCCGACATTTCCGAACACATATTCAAATGCTTCAAGCAAGCCTTCCCCGCTTCCCATGAAAAAGAAATACACTATAACGGCGCATATAAGTATCGCCGCGTTAAGCAAAAGCAGCTTCAAGACCCATGCCACCGGCTTCTTAAGCCTTTCAAACTTTTCTTTAAGCATAGGATAATATCCGAAAAACAGCAGATAAAACCAACCCGCCATGCTCTGCGGCATAAGCAATACACTTATAATACCGGTCACGGCATACATAAGCCATGGATACATGCCCTTCAACTCAATGACCGCGAACACACACGCAAATGAAGCTATTGCCGCCATCGACAGGTCAAGGGTCTCAAGCAACGCACCGAATGAAATCAACGCAACACTCATTGCCGAAAGAAGCGCTCCGACAGTGAGCTTCTTTACATTTGTACTTACTCCGCCTCTCATATATCAGCTTCTCTCCCCGCCGAACGCGAAATTATGCTCACGGCATTATGGTTCCAAACAAATATAACCATTTTATACCTCTTTTTACCTGACCGATTTCAGCAACATCTGATGAGGTCTCCGCCCATACACTCGCAACAGCAGTCCGCGCACAAAAGCGACGAACAGACATCACAGCCGGAACATCCTCTCGTCTGCGTGGTATTGTAGCCTCCTCCGTACTGCCCTGCCCGCGTTTTCAGGTTATTTAATGTCTGTCTGTACTCCATATTTCCCGGATCCATAGTGCACGCCATTTCCAGCATTTTCTGCGCGTCAACATAATATCCCTTTTTTATATAAACACAGCCCATAAGATAGTGCCACTCCGCGGCACGGTCGCCCTCGTTTATCGAATTCAGCTCCGCCTCGGCCGCCGCCACGTTTCCCTTGTTTATATTCTGGCGAATCTGATTGTAATTATAGCCGTAATTCTGCGAAGAACCGCTTCCGGAATAACCTCCCCCGTACGAATTGCCGGACGTGCCGCCGCCACTCCGTATCTTCTGGATCTCCTCATATGCCAGATTGACTTCTTTCATTTTTTCTTCCGCCATATCCTTGAGGTCTGTATCCTTATATTTATCCGGGTGATACTTTCTGGCAAGATTGCGGTATGCTTTTTTGATTTCATCGTCGGTCGCCGTCGGAGACACTCCCAAAACCTTATACGGGTCCTTGTATGACTCTGCCATTTTTATAATTTATCCTTTCTTGGATTTTCATTGTTCTTGTCTCTGATGCATTTACGGCATCTCTCAAAACACATATTCAAGACTGCCGCGATTGTTTTTTCGCATGTCTTTTCCGCTTCGCGTTTTTATCTGACTCAGACTCATTTATTTGTGAAATTTTCAGTACTCTGTCCGCGCTGTTAGGCATTCCCAGATAGAGTATATTGTTTATTATCCCTTCCATATCGGGTCTTCCGTTGTATTCAATCAAATCAAACGCGGGTACGGCGCCGTCAAGCTCCAGCCTGAGCGCGTCGGATATCTGCTCCCTTTGTCTTTCGTTCATAAGCTCATTGTCATACAGCAACAGAAAAGGATTGAATCTGCCTTTTTTCATGTCCTCTTCCGCGTCGTCCGCGGCATCTGTAATATAAACCCATCTGCCAAGATGTTTGCCGATATTGTACATTATTCTGGCGTCGCCGTCATTCAAACCGAAGCTTGCCAGACTCGCCATAATTTCCCCGAAAATTTCGGCATACACGTCAACCGAACGCAACTTTTCTTTCTCAAGCTCCGACAGCTCCTTCAGTTTTTCACGCACGGCGATATCAAGCTTCTCGAAACCGTCGCCGACATTTTCCGCAGCTTTGCCGTCCCGGTGATCGGTCTTTATGGCTTTTTTTCTCATATGCGACAGAAACGGAAGAGCAAGACGGGCTTTGGCCTTTTTGATTCCTCTTTCATCCTCGATATCATCCCTGCATTTTCCGTACGCGAGTATCGCGGCGCTGCGGGCACAGAAATCAAGCTGTTCGTTTCTCTTTATATAATGTCTTTTCCTGAAAGGATGCGCGACACATCTGCCCTTTGCAAACTCCGGGTTTACTCCCGTGACAGCCATCCGCACCAGCGCCAGAAACGCGATGTCGTAGTTCAGAGTCATTCTTGAACACTGTCCGGTGCACTTTCCCTGCGCCCGGCACAGACCGCAATAAACCGCCCGGTAATATTCCTGCTCCCGCACTTTCAGTTCCGGAGTATCCGTCAAAATATATCCGAACATTGCCGTCATCCCTTTCCGATCAAAAAACATTCTCCATTATAATATAATACCTTAAAAACATTCATCAAACAACCATAATTTGTAAATATTTATTAAATGAATTTAATCTTTGTCTTAAATACAAAAAACTGTTGACATCGGAATTTATTTTTGTTATAATACTTATGCAATCTATATGAAAGGAAAGCTGTTCTCCAGCAAATTTACTATGGGAAAAATTACCTTTATGGGTGCCGGAAGCACCGTTTTTGCGAAGAATGTAATCGGAGACTCAATGTGCTGCGAAGCTCTGCGCGACTTTGAATTCGCGCTCTACGACATTGACCCCGAAAGACTTGAGGAATCATACATAATGGTTGATCTTCTCAACCGCAATATCAATGAAAACCGCGCTAAAATAACCAAGCACCTCGGTGTTGAAAACCGCAAGAACGCTCTCAGAGGAGCGGATTTCGTTGTGGACGCAATTCAGGTGGGCGGATATGAACCCTGTACGGTCATTGACTTTGAAATACCCAAGAAATACGGTCTGCGCCAGACTATTGCCGACACTCTCGGAATAGGCGGTATATTCCGCGCTCTGCGCACGATTCCCGTACTTGCCGATTTTGCCGAGGATATGGCGCAGGTCTGCCCCAACGCGTATTTTCTGAATTACACAAACCCAATGGCAATTCTGTCGGGTTACATGCAGAGATATACCAATATAAAAACCGTGGGACTCTGCCACAGCGTGCAGGTCTGCTCTTCCATACTGCTCGGAGAACTCGGAATGGCTGACAAAGTCAAATATCCCCTGCAGGAAAAAATCGCCGGCATAAACCACATGGCATGGCTGCTTGAGCTTAAGGACGCCGACGGAAACGACCTTTATCCCGAAATACGCCGTCGCGCGTGTGAAATCCTTGACAATCCGCCCGAAAACTTCGCAGACCTTGTAAGATTCGAATACATCCGCCGCTTCGGTTACTACTGCACCGAATCCAGCGAGCACAACGCCGAATACAACAATTTGTTTATAAAATCCAAATATCCCGAGCTTATAGAAAGATACCGCATTCCGCTTGACGAATATCCGCGCAGATGCGTAAACCAGATAGCTTCATGGAAAAGCAACAAAGAGCACTACATGTCCGGAGAGATCAGCCATTCGAGAACTCACGAATACGCCTCTTACATCATGGAATCTATCGTGACCGGGCACCCGTACCGCATAGGCGGCAATGTGCTTAACACAGGGCTTATTACAAACCTGCCCTCAGACGCGTGCGTTGAAGTTCCCTGTCTTATAGATAAAGCAGGCATACAGCCCACCGTCGTTGGTAAACTGCCCACACAGTGCGCGGCAATGAATATGACGAATATCAACGCCCAGCTGCTGACAATAGAAGCGGCAGCCACACGCAAAAAAGAGACCGTATACCAGGCGGCAATGCTCGAACCCCACACCTCTTCCGAGCTTTCAATCGACGACATTGTTTCAATGTGCGACGAGCTCTTTGAAGCGGAAAAGGACTGGCTCCCTCAGTACAACTAAAAAAATAAAGGTTTTTTCGGGGAGGATACAAATATCCTCCCCGAAATCAGTGAATTTATGAAAACAACCGGAATTATTTGCGAATACAATCCTTTTCACGCCGGGCACAAATATCAGTTAGACTATGTAAGAAAAAACGGCGCGGAATGTATAATTTGCGTTTTAAGCGGCAACTTTACCCAACGCGGAGAGTTTGCGGTAGCCGATAAATATACAAGAGCGAAAGCCGCGCTCGCGGAGGGCGCGGATGTTGTGGTAGAACTTCCCTTTCCCTATTGTTCCATGTCCGCGGAGGGTTTCGCAAACGCGGGAGTATATATACTGTCATGCATGGGAGCCGACACCATATGCTTCGGCTGTGAAAGCGAGCGCGCAAAATCTCTTTTTGAAGCCTCGGAAATACTGATGTCTAATGATTTCACAGACAAATTCAGGGAAAACAAAAATAACAATAAGGGCTCCGCGTCAAATTTTTTTGAACTGCTCGGAAAAGAAACAAAAAAACCGGAAAAATTCGGCTCAAACGACATACTCGGCATAGCTTATATCTGCGCTTGCCGCAGATTCTGTCCCGATATGAATATTCTGCCTCTGAAAAGGTCAGGCAGCGATTATCTGAGCACAGACATTGAAAAGTTTAAATT
>CASEEB010000213.1 GCA_949286815.1 uncultured Eubacteriales bacterium
CTGCTGTCCGGACGGTATACCGTAAACTCCGCATAGCTCCCCACTTCACCGCTGAGTTTGTCAAGCGCCATTGTATAACCGAGAGAATCGACCGACTCTCTGTCATCCCCGCTTCCGGTAAACATTATACAGTCGCCTACCATAACGCCGTTTTCATAAGCGGGCGTACCCTCATATACGGAAATTATCTGCAATACTTTGTAGCTGTAACCGTTTATCTCAATTGTCGAATTTACAATGCTCACTCCTATGCCCACCATATTGCCGGCGTCTTCCTGCATAAGCTGCGCATATTCCTCGGCATTGTAATATTCGGCATATTTGTCTTTTGTGGCGTAAACATATGCCTTAAGCAGCTGTTCTCCTATTTCTTCGTCGTCAATATCATAATAGTAGAAATTTTTAAATACATCATCAAGAATATTTAACTCGTCAAGGTATTCGGGGTATTCGCCGTCAGAGACACCCGAATAACCCGGAGACAGCGCGTTAAAAGCGACTACATAGGTAAACAGTATGCAAAACACAGCTGTAACCGCTATCGCGGCAATCATTGAAGAAAGCGATACCTTTTTTGCCGGCTTTCGCTTTTTGTCGCCTACATAAGCGTAATTGTTTATATTTGGCGGAGATATCAGCTCATAGCCGTTCTTTTCGAGCTCCGGTGCCAAAAGTTCTTCAATCTTATCCTGTGAATATATTTTATCGTCCACAGTCAACGTAACCGTAGAAGACGTGGCGGAAACCGCACATTCGGCTACATCAAGCAAGCTTTTTACAATTTCCGCGACCTTATCCTCGTCCGCTTTTCCGACCATTCCCCTGACCGTATAAATATAAGTTTTCATTAATTAAACCATGCCTTTCTTGATTATCGGTACTTTGTGTCAGTAACTTTAATCCGAAATTTTTCAGATACAGCCACGAAGTCAGTTTTTATCCGAAATGAAATCACCGTTCGGACAGCGCAATCAGACAAGACAAATTAAACAGACGGACTTTCGTCCGGCTTTCGATTTTATAATAAGCGTAAGCGAAACGCCGCAGAGCGGCGTTCCGCTTAAACTTATATACATTGTAGACAGACATATTAAAATTTAGACGGTTTTGAACTGAGATATTTTTTGACCATCAGCGCAACCTTAAAAGTAATCGCGTGCTCAAACTCACGCAGATCAAGTCCGGTTATCTTGCGTATCTTCTCAAGTCTGTAAACCAGAGTGTTTCTGTGCACAAAAAGCTTTCTCGACGTCTCGGAGACATTGAGGTTGTTTTCAAAGAAGCACTGAATCGTCATCAGCGTCTCACGGTCAAGCGACTCAAGGCTGCCTCTTTTGAACACTTCCTGCAAAAACATTTCACAAAGAGTTGTGGGAAGCTGATATATAAGCCTGCCGATACCGAGATTTTCATAGCTTATTATATTCTTTTCGGTCTCAAACACTTTTCCGACCTCGAGGGCTATCTGAGACTCCTTGTACGCTCTCGCGAGGTCTTTGAGATTCTCAACAATTGTGGAAATACCTATATTTACCTTGGTATAGAATTCAGACGAAAGAGTATCCGAGATATTCGTCGCTATTTTTTCGATATCCTTCATCTCGGTACCCGGTTTTACATCCTTGACAAGCACGATGTCATGCTCGCCCACACTGATAACATAGTCTTTTGATTTGTCGGGGAACATGTTCTGAAGCATTTCAAAGGGCATCATATCTGTCTTGCCGAAAAATTTAATAAGGAAAACTATTCTGAGCTCTTCTGTATTGAAGTGAAGCTCCTTCGATTTAATATATATGTCGCTGGGCAGTATATTATCCAAAATAATATTTTTTATAAAAGAGCCTTTATCATACTTCTCGTCGTAGAGGTTCTTGATATTGAGAAGAGAAACAGCCAAAAGCTTTGACATCTTCTCTGCCATTTTATCTTCGCCTTCCATGAATACTATATATTCATTCTTTGCGCCGGACGATATCGGACGATATGTATATCCCCCCGATACAACCATATCTGTCGAATATGTGAGCTCGTCACGGACTCCCTGTTTAATCTCTCCGATCTTTACAAGTTCGGAGCACGCGATGATAACCCCGTTTTCATCAATAACGCCTATCACTCTGTCAACAGCGGCTTTCATCTGATGAATCACATTTTGGAATAATCTGTTTGACATAAATTTAAACCCCTTTTTTATTAATAGTTTTAGATATTATAACTTTCACTTTCAATATTTCGGACATATAATGTCCACTGTCACAATTCAAATTCATAAACCAGACATCCAAGTACAAAACATGAAGCGGTCTCAGCTCTCAGAATTCTTTTTCCGAGTCCGGTTAATATCATTCCGGAATCCTCGGCCTTTTTCACTTCCGAATGTGTAAATCCTCCCTCGCATCCCGTAATTACCGAAATCACAGGGATTTTATTCACAATTTTATCCTTAACAACCGTCCGGAGAACTTTTTTGAGAGGCTCGGTACCGTCCCCTTCATAACAAAAGAGCGCTATGTCCGAATTGACTGCCAACTCTGTCATTTTGTCGAAAGAAACCGTTTGATTCACCGCGGGAATAATCCCTCTTCCCGACTGTTTTGCCGCTTCCAACGATATTCTGTTGCGTCTTCTGAGCTTCGTTTCATCGGTAACCGCTTCTTTTGCCACGCATCTTTCGCTGTTGAATAGAGTTACGGAAAATACGCCGCACTCCACAGCCTTCTGAATGACAAAATCAAGTTTTTCACCCTTAATCATCGCCTGATACAAGTGGGCATAAAAAGGAGGCTCTTTATCCGACTTCCGGGAAGAAACTATCTGCGCCGTCACGCAGTCGTCAAAAAAATCCTTTAAAATACAACCGTACTCTACGCTTTTCATGTCACAGACGGTTATATAATCTCCTTTTGCCATGCGCAAGGAACGGGAAATATGTCTGGCGTCGTCTCCGCGGATATAAACAAATCCGTCACTTATCTGAGCAGATTCCACAAAAAAACGCGGCATAAAATTTCCTCCCAATGCGGCAAATCAACTTGTTTGTTAATTATAACGGATGTTTTATTTTTGATTATGCAATTATTATAATACAATATAACCAATTTGTCAACTGCTTTTTTGTAAAAAAACACGGTTAAACCCGCATTATTTACAATTTATTATTATTTTCGGGGCATGTTAATGACATTTGCTCTAAATGCCTGTTTTTTGCAAATATAATTGTTGCACAAAATTTTTTACGGTAACAAAATATAATGTCGGTTTACTTGAATTAATATTAAAAATAATCAATAACAGATTTATTCTTTTATATGATTTGAGTTTTTTAATTGAATAATTTACAACTTTGAGGTATAATTAAATTGTCGGGAAAGCAAAAATTTTCTGTCACCTAAATTCAAAACGCCGCACTATATGGGCGAAAGAGAGGGAAAGAAAATGTCAGTTTCAAAAAACATGTCGGAAAAACTCGCGGAGGATTTCGCCGAAAACTACATGGAAAAAATATTCTATTTCTGTCTGAAAAAGACGGGAAACAGCCACGAGGCGGAAGACCTGACCCAAAACATCTCACTGAATATCATAGCCGCCCTGAACAAAGGTATCATCCCCTCAAGCTTTTCGGCATGGGTCTGGAAAATAGCGCGCAACAGATATTCTGTATGGGCAACAGAGAAACATAGGCACAACGAGTCGGTAACCGGTTACGACATCGGTGACTATGAAATCGCGGACGATTGCGAAAATATTATTGACGATATGATAAACAGAGAAAAACTGTCACTGCTCCGTCGTGAACTCGCGTTCATTAAGAGCGATTTCCGGAGTATCATGGTTGCTTACTATATAGAAAACAGAAGTGTGCGTGACATTGCTCAGTCTCTTTCAATTCCCGAAGACACGGTAAAGCAAAGACTTCACCGTGCGAGAAAAAAACTGAAAGAAGGTATGAATATGGCAAGAGAATTCGGAAAAAAAAGTTATAATCCCGAAAACATCGGTTTTATTTCCACCGGACCGCAGCCCAACGGACTTCCGTTTTCGGCGGTCGAGAGGAAAATACCGAAAAACATTTTGCTTCAGGCAAGCAACAACCCTTCAACGACAGAAGAGCTTTCGATGGAGCTTGGGATAGCGCTGCCGTATATGGAGGAAGAAGTGGAACTTTTGTACAACGCTACCCTGCTTGAAAAGGACGGCAACAGGTATATAACCAACTTCTTCATATTGGACAAAGAGTGCCAGCTTGACATCTATAATCTTCTGCGTGCCGGCTCAAAGGAAAGAAGCCGTATGATAAATGAGTTCATCGGAGATGAACTGCAGAATATTCGCTCTCTTAACATTGCCGGAGAACATATAGACGACAATACCGTTAAATGGTATCTGACGCTCAGCACGGTGGATTATTTCATCCATAAATCATTCGGAGGCGAAAATTACGATCCTCCCAGACGCGCCAACGGAGAAACGTGGGGATTTGTCGGGTATGAGGATGTCAGTCTTCCTGAAGCCACGGTAATAGGTCATAACGGGTACGGAAACGAAAAAAGTATGTTCTGGACTTATAAAATTAAAGACTACAATCTCTGGGACCAGTGCGGTGAACCGAATTACAACGAGTCATTGTTTCTCGGCGAATGCATCAGAAACGGTCTGAAAACATCTTCGTTTTCGGACAGGGAAAAAGAAATCTGGAAGAATATTGATGGGAAATATGCCCATTCTGATGACGACGGAAATATCATTCCCGACATTCTTGTGTTTGATAACGAAATCCGTCAGAAAATATGGGAAATTCTCAAAAAGCACAGAAACTATGACTTGATCCTGAAGAACTTTCAGGACGCCAAAGACGGGATCAAAAAAATACTCGAAAGATATAATAATAAGGTGTTGCGTGAACATGTACTTTTCAACACACATATGGAAATGATATACATGCGCATGATGTCGGTACATGACCTTGTGGAAAACGGATCTTTAAAGCTCCCGGACGATCCGTCAAAATCAAGGCTCGGAATGTACCTGATACTGCAATAATCCGTTCCGTAAAGTAAAATCCTGTCCCCATATCTCATTTAATATCATAAAAAAAAAAACGAGGTTTTTATTATAAGTTCGTAATTAATTAAACCTGTTCCATATTATAAAAAACCTTTAAAATTTTCGGGCATGACGCTTTTCGCGTCATGCCCTACTGTATTTATTGACAAAGCAATTAAACCGTATGTACTCCGGTTTCCTTGTCTGAGTTTACCCCGTCAACCCCGTATTTCTGATTTTTTCTGTACTCGAAGAATTTCAGCGCAACCTGCTCAAACAAAGCATATGAAAGTATATCCTCGTCCTGTTCAACATATCCGGCGGGAATTTTCTTTCTGAGTTCCTCAAGTTCGGGTTTCAGGTCATCGGCGGGACGGTAGGTTATTACCTTTTCGTCGCCTATTATCTTCTTGACGAATTCCGGGTCAATGGCTACCGGGGTCTTTCCGTACTCGCCCTTTACAATTCCCTTGAATTCTTTGGTTACCATCTTATATCTCTCGCCGCTGAGCACATTAAGCACCGCCTGAGTACCGACGATCTGGGAAGACGGAGTAACCAATGGAGGATATCCGACATCCGCGCGTACCTTCGGGACCTCTTGGAGCACCTCCGAAAGCTTATCTTCCTTCCCTGCCTGTTTAAGCTGAGACATAAGGTTTGAAAGCATTCCTCCCGGAACCTGATATATAAGCGCGTTAACGTCCACTTTAAGCGCCTTGGTATTCATCAGACCGCTCGCGAGATATTTTTCGCGGAGAGGAGTAAAGTATTTTGTAATCGGGTCAAGGTCGGAAAGCTTTATACCGGTGTCATACTGCGTTCCCTCAAGCGTAGCCACAATAGATTCTGTGGGAGGCTGAGAAGTTCCCATTGCCATAGGAGATATAGCGGTATCGACCACATCCACGCCGGCTTCAATCGCCTTAAGGAGCGTCATGGAAGCAAGTCCGGACGTATAATGAGTATGCAGCTGAATCGGTATTTTTACCGTTTCTTTCAGCGCTTTGACAAGGTCGTAAGCGTCAAACGGCTTAAGCAGCCCCGCCATATCCTTGATACAGATCGAGTGCGCTCCCATCTCTTCAAGTTGTTTCGCGTATTCAGTATAATATTCAATGGTATAGACAGGTCCTGTGGTATAGCTGATTGCCGCCTGAACGTGACCTCCCTCTTTTATTGTAGCGTTTATTGCGGTCTTGAGATTGCGCGCGTCGTTCAAAGCGTCAAATATACGCAGTATATCGATCCCGTTCGCTATTGACTTCTGCACAAAATATTCAACGACATCGTCGGAATAATGGCGGTATCCGAGAATATTCTGTCCTCTGAAAAGCATCTGCAGCTTTGTATTTTTTACAAGAGCTCTGATCTTGCGCAGTCTTTCCCACGGGTCTTCATTCAGAAATCTCATGCAGGAGTCAAATGTCGCTCCGCCCCATGCCTCAAGCGAATAATATCCGACCTTATCCATCTGCTCAAGAATGGGAAGCATTTCCTCTGTTGTCATTCTTGTTGCTATAAGAGACTGGTGAGAGTCTCTGAGCACTGTTTCTGTAATTTTTACCTTTGACATTTAT
>CASEEB010000214.1 GCA_949286815.1 uncultured Eubacteriales bacterium
TATTTTTTGCATTTCAAAATCTTTCTTTTGGGCTTTCTGCATTTCCAGAAAATCAATATATTCTTTGTATTCTTACAAGATTTCAAAGGCGAGCCTGTAATAGGTAGAAAGGCAAACACAAAATTTGAATTTAAAAGTACAGAAGAATTTGTGTTTTAACCGGGCGAAAAACACGGTAAGTTTATAATAATGAAAAAACCGGTTACGCAGCTTGCGCGCAATCGGTTTTTTCATAATGTAACCGATAAGCAAACGGGTGTCAAGGCGTACCTTTTATCCTGACGGCAGTTATCAGAGTCAATACTGATAAAACGCAGACAAAAGCCCATATTGCGAAGGTACTTATTGCAAGAAGTACATGCATATCGCCGCCTGTTCCGTCGCCGAACGTCATAACGAGTATATACTGCAGCGAAAGGATAGAGACGAGCGCGTCGGTAAAATTAACGTTGCGCAAAACGCGCACGCTCAGGTTGTTTTGAGCGCGAGCTTTTATCAAGTTTCTTGCCGACAATATGATTTTATATGTAGTATAAGCGGCTGTCGCAATAGCCGGTATTTCCGAGTAATTTACTGCTTTTTGCTGTTTTACCATCATGGCGGCAGGGGCGATGAGGGCAACGTCCGTTACAAACAGCAGTATACTCTGCACGAAAAACAAATGTTTCCGCCTGCACTCCTTCTGAGTCTCGTCAAGCCCCGCTTTAAGATAAGCGTATTCCGAGCAAAAGACGTAGGCTCTTACCGAAACAAGCGAAGCATAGTAGACAGCTATGCCTATGCTGAACGCGGTACGATATGCAACTGCAAGAAATACATTGTATCCGGTAAAGACTACGGTCGCGGCAAACGAGAAAAAGCCGAACAGCAGCGTGCGGAAGGCGTAATCGTCCTTCAGACGTTTTATAAACTTGTTCTGCGTGTTTTTCGCTATCAAATCAACCGCCTTTTATATAAACGTCAGGTTTGCCGGAGTCTCAGATAAGGTCGGAACTCAACAGAGCGTTGCCTTGTTCGAGAATATTTGACAGTTTTTCCTCGTTGTCATCTATAACAGGCAGCAAATCGGCTGTCTTTTTAAGGACAATTTTCCGGTAGATGAAATAATTAATTGCGCAGAGAGTAAGCCCGGCAACGCCCAGTATTACACCGCCGGCGAGTTGAATTGCTCCGGTCGCGAGCATGGCGAGGCTCATGCCGCCGCCGAATATAAGAACCGCTGCGCTGCCGAAAATATATGAAAAAATGTTTGCTCCGAACGACTTTGCGCGGTTTAAACTTTGTATCGTTTCCGCTACATTTTCAGCCTGGCGTTCCAGTCTGACAAGCTCCTGCCTATGCTTCTGCTTTCTGTTGCGCCTTAACGAAAGCGTTACGTTCGTTCTCATGGACGGCGCGGCCGAAGCGACCTCCCAACCGAAAGCTTCAAATATATCGACCGCTTTTTGCTGATCCTTCGTTTTAACGGTTACCGATTTATATTCGTATGCGATAAAGTCTTTGTCTTTCATTTTTTTATACCTCCTAAACTTAGATCCGAAATGTCTGCCGTCCGCGCGTAACGGTTGACTTTTTCGTGAGACAAGTGTATCATATAATAAAAACGGCTGGGAAATCAAACGCTTGGAACGGCAGTGAGACAAAATAAGCGGATGTGTAGCCGCAGTTGAGACGGAAAGGAGAATTTTGTATTATGGAATGGGCGCCGGAAGAGTATACAAGATATTATATTGTGCAAGCGCTTTTCAGGCTTATGAGCGAATACGAATACGACAGAATAAGCGTAACCGATATTGCCGGTAAGGCAGGCGTAGGCAGAGCGACGTTCTATCGGTATTTTAAAAGGAAAGAGGACATAATAATATACTATTTTGAAAGGATTAAAAACAATTTTGTGTTCAGCCAGCATATTTATCCGCGGTGCAGAGAGGATTATGTAAAGCTGGTGAAAGAAATACTGTATCTTTTCAAAGAGAATAAGGAGTATCTCCGGCTACTGAGAAAAGCCAAACTTGACGGTATTTATCTTGATTATCTGAACAAGCGTTTTGTTGAAAAATTCCAAAGCGAATTTTCGGATAAAAGCGAATATATGCCTTATATTTATTCCGGTATGCTTTTCAATTTATCCATGAAGTGGCTTGACGACGATTGTCGGCAAGACATGACTGAACTTGCCGAATTAGTTGTCGACGCAATATATAAATAGACATATGCCTGAAATCGCCTGAAGAATGTCCGGAAACAGAACTTTTGATTTAATATATCCGCGAATACATGAAGGGGGAGAATTATCCTCCTTCGACGCTGTACGTCAGAATATGCGACAGGCGGTATTTTACCGAGGAGTACGTCGACAAATGCATGGATATCTTCGACAGAGCGCTCGCACGCATTGAAGAGTTCCGTTTTACCGACGAAGAAAAATACCGCAAACTCAGTCTGCGGGTAAATAAAGAGCGCGTTTCGGTACTGTTCATTGCGTTAAGTCTTTATCCCGAAAAGTATACTGTCG
>CASEEB010000215.1 GCA_949286815.1 uncultured Eubacteriales bacterium
GTTTCAAACAGGTAAGGTCACTTGCAGACTACGAGTTTGATAGGTCGGAGGTGTAAGTACAGTAATGTATTCAGCTGACCGATACTAATAGACCGAGGGCTTGAACCTTTTGTGGGTTCTGCTTGTTTGAGTTTCTTTTCTTCTCTCTCCCTCCTACACTCTTTTCCCTTACTTCTTTGTCGGGTTTTGAAAATATTATAAAATAATGCACGGTTATGCCGTGTTTTTTATTTTATATTTAAATTTTCGGACTGTCTATTAATGTTTGATTATTGAAGCACGGTTTATGCGACTTGTTTATCAAAGAGCATTTAATGGAGTTTAATAATATACATACTAAACTGCCGCCTTATCAAAAGGGCATAAGGCGCATTTTTGTCTTGCCAAAATTGCGGACATTTTGGTTGGCAAAATTATCATAGCTTTTTGCCGTATATTAACTGAAAGTTATATTAAATATTAGAAAAGATAAAATCATATGAAAATAAGTATTTTTACGCTGATTTTCGGCATTATTCTTTTTATTACCGTTGCGGTATTTATTTATAAGTGGAGAAAAGACGGGATTTTTAAATCGGTTATAAAAACTGTCGTTTTGTTTTTTTACGTGTTTATATCGTGTCTCGCGACATCAAAGCTTAAATATATCTTTGCGGATTTGATATATGAAAACGTGTCTGAAAGCTTGCCTGAAGAATTTTTGGACTTATTGACCGCTATGGGCGAGGTTGGAAAAGAATCTTTTACACTGATTTCGGTTCCGGTTATCTTTACTTTGATTTTTATTGCGGTATATGTGATTTTGTGTATTATTGTAAGTTCAATATTGAATATATCAGGTAAAAAAGCTGCTTTGAAAAGAAAGAAAGCGCTGTTTCCGAAGTTGTTGGCGGCGATAAACGGCATTATTTTCTTTTCACTTATAATGTTTCCGGTATCATCTTATGTTAATACTTCCTCCTTGCTGATAGAAAATGTGGGACTTGCGGTTTCTTCATGTGACAGCATAGTGGAAAATAAAGAAATAAGAGCCGGAAATTTTTACTCCGGCGATATAAACGGTTTTTTAATAAAGGTACAGGATGAGATTTTCATACCGATTGACAGAGACATAATTTGCGGAAGTTTATATGAATTGACCGGCAGAAATATAATGAAAACACTGACTGATTACGATATTGAAGATGAGAAAACGAGCATATCGGAAGAGTGGGACGACATAACCAGAACATTGGGAAACATTATATGGGTTTTCGGAGACGGTAAGACCGATTATTTGTCGGAGGAAAAACAGGAATTTGTTTTGGAACTGATTGATGAAAACAAATCCTTGACCGTGAGAAAGGTTATGGCGGATACGCTGAAATATGCGTCGGGAAAATGGACAAGCTGTCAGACTTTTATGAAAATAGATCCTCCTGCCGTTGACAGCGTGTATTTTGCCTGTTTAAGATTATTTAAAAATACAAGTAAAGAAACGATTTGTTTAGATTTAAACAAATACTTTACCGCAATGCCGAATTAAAATATTGTTTAACAAATAATTTTTTGGAAGCATATTATTTTGTGTTGACAAAACATTAAATTATGGTATAATGTATAACAAATGTTGCATACAGCGTAAAGAACACAAAAGAATTATAAATGCGGCTACAGGCGCGGCTTTGTCTTCGCAAAAGCTGTTTGGACTGTGTTTTATGTTAAACCTGATATTATGAGAGGGGATGTGGCGACGATGCTTTATACAGTGGTTGCTTATTGCATTAATACTGTGAATACGCGAGACGATAAAACCATTGACGGGCAATTGTCTGGCTTGTGTCGTCGTACCCTGATTATATAATTTTATTATATCACCAATATGACCAAGACATTTTTAAGAATAAAGATTGTATAAAAGGATAATACGGCGCAGGTCGGACTCGGATTCGATTTGCACCGTTTTTTTATATTTTGGGGTTTATTTAAAAACAGAAGCGCACTCAGGGCAACATGAATACAAAATGAAATGGATTGAGTTCTGATATTTTCAGAAAAGAACGAAAGGAATAGGACGATGATTGTTTCAATAAGACCTACCGTTGCTTCGGAAGCGGGAATATTATCAAGATTACAAAAGGATGCGTTTTTACAGGTATACGAAAAATATCACGATGAGAGGAATCCATGCTTGCGGGGGGAAGACGATATTTTAAGACGGCTGAATAAGCAGAACAGATATTTCACTGTATTGTGCGATGAAAAAATCGTCGGTGGTATTTGCTTTCGCTGTAACGGAACAAGACCTCCCGATCGCAAAATTGAAGAAGGTGAATACTATCTTTGTCGTGTTTACATTCATCCCGATTATCAAAACAGGAAAATAGCAAGCCGGGCAATTTTACTGTGCGAAAAGGAATTTCCCGACGCGAAGACTTTTTATGTTGATTTCCCGAAGGATATGGAGAAAAACCGAAAGTGTTACGAAAGCGCGGGATATAGTGATACCGGGGAGACACTGTATATGGAAGGAACACCGGAATTGGCTGTATATATAAAGAAAATTGACAGAATTGAGAGTGGTGTCATAGCTATGCCTGCTGTGCCTGCAATATTTGAGGTTGACAAAGAGGAACTCCCACGGTGCCTTGATGTTGTCCGCCGAAGCTTCAAAACGGTTGCCGAAGAATTCGGGCTTACAAAAGAAAACTGTCCGAGGCATACGAGTTTTATTACTATTGATTTTCTTGAAGCCCAGATGAGTATGGGATGGCATATGTACGGCCTGTACGCCGGGAAGCAGATTATCGGTTATATGTCACTTTCTAAAGAAGGAGACGAAGTCTTCGAGCTGCACAACCTTGCTGTTCTGTCGGAGTACCGACACGTCGGATTTGGTAATCTTCTGCTTGATTACTCAAAGAATGCTGTCAGATCATTGGGCGGAAAAGTAATAAAAATAGGTATTATCGAAGAAAGTGCTGTGCTGAAAAATTGGTATATTGCCAATGGTTTTGTACATACCGGGACAAAGAAATTCGCTCATCTGCCGTTTACAAGCGGATATCTTGAATGGAGAGGGGATTGAAGTATGATAATTAAGAACGAATTTCCTATTTTGGAGTTTGACACGGATTGGTCGGCCGTCATAATGCCGACGCACGAGAATCTGAATCTGAAGCTACCTAAAAAGGCCGTATTCGCCTTTTTAGGAGAGCATATTGATGAATATGCGAAATCGCATGAAGCCTTTTTGGTCGGTAAGTTTGTGTCGGCAACGAAAGACTACCCGATATATGTTGTCAGGTACAAAGGAGAAGATGTGTGTCTGTGTCAGGCACCTGTAGGAGCCTCCCCCGCAGCTCAGCTGTTGGATTGGTTAATTGGATATGGCGTGCGGGAAATCATTACCGGCGGATGTTGCGGAGCGCTTACGGCTTTTGAAGAGAATGTTTTTCTTATTCCTTACAAAGCATTGCGGGATGAAGGAACTTCGTACCATTATATGAAGCCGTCGCGCTTTGTGGAAATCAATGCGATTGCCATGAAAGCAATCAAAAAGACCGTTGCCGAACACGGGCTTGAATACCGTGAAGTAATAACCTGGACAACCGATGGGTTCTATCGTGAAACTAAGGAAAAGGTAGCGTACAGAAAGCGGGAGGGCTGCGAGGTAGTGGAAATGGAATGTGCCGCTCTCGCCGCGTGTGCATCTCTTCGTAATGCCGTATGGGGATGTATTCTGTTTACCGCGGATACGCTGGCTGATGTTGAAAATTACGATGAACGTAACTGGGGTGCCGACTCTTTTTCATATGCGCTTGAGTTGTGTCTGGATGCGGTTATAAACATATGATATTGGTTCAATTGATTGATTTCGGGCAGAAAGGAGAGCGACAAAATGATATTTGACGAAAAGAAAATTACCTTAAAAGACGGCAGAACGGCTATATTGAAAAGTCCGTGTGTTGAGGATGCCGAAAAGATGCTGAACTTCATAAAGAAATCTTGCGGTGAAACTGATTTTCTCGCGCGTTATCCGGAAGAGTGGTGTATAGATGTGGAACAAGAAGAAGCTTGGGTAAAACGTATGCTTGACTCGCCTGATATTTTGACAATGACCTGTTATGTGGACAATGAGGTCGCGGGAAACTGCGAGTTAAGATTCAAAAGCGGAATAAAAACATCACACCGTGCGGAAGTTGCGATTGCGATTCTCAGGGAATATTGGAATCTTGGCATAGGTTCCTCAATGTTTTCTGAGCTTATTTCCGAGGCGAGAAAACGGGGCACCGGGATTATGGAGCTTGAGTTTATGGAAGGCAACGAACGCGCAAAACGTCTTTACGAAAAATTCGGTTTTCGTGTCGTGTCAGAAAAACCGAATGCGTATAAGCTTAAAGACGGAACGATGAGAAAAGAATACTATATGCAGAAGTATTTATAAATGTCGCATTTACAATTTATTTGAGGTTTAAGTGTCCGTAAAGACGGTTTATGCTCCGGGATTATTTTCCGGAGCATAAAGATTATTATACAGATTGCTGACAAAGGTAATAGCACTGTCAAAATGACGGAAAGTTTTTGCCCGTCTTTTTCAAAATGCGGCGCGGTGGGGTGCGATGCGCCCCCTTTCTGCAAAGAAAAGGCGGCTATGGATTTTGTGTTATTTCACGAACTTTTGTTTTTGATATGGAGTTTGTCAGTAGTCTGATTATTATATTATATTTGTCTGAGAAGAACTTTTATACATTATTGTATTGCCAAAATTTGTCTCTTTTTAAGCGCTGTTTTTGCTTCCATACTAATTATATGAAGACGAAACTCAATATCAGGTGGAATAAATTTACAAAATTAACGGTCAAGTGAAGACGTAAAAATATCATATCACCCAAATATGAAAAATTTTAATAAAAATACTTGAAATTTAATCCAAATTGTGTTATACTTTTTGTGAATAATACTGTAAATACAGATTTGCCGAATTTGAGTGAAAAGCGGGATTTTTTTCCGTGATTAAATTAAAGGCATTTTATGTAAAGATGTGGAAAGGCATGGATGATTATGTCAAAGGAAGCGGTACTGAAGGTAAAAGAGGCTGAGGCTGAAGCCCGCAAAATAATTGAAGATGCGACCGAAAAGGCAAGAATTATGGTAGACCATGCACAGGAAAGCATGAAAAATAAATGCAGTGAATACGAGGCGGAGTTGGAAGAGGACTTTGCAAAAAGGGTCGGACAGGTGAGAGACGACGCGTCCGCACTTGTTGAGGATAACCGAAGGAAAGCGGCTTTCAGGACCAAATGGGCGGAGAAGAAAGCGCGGATGAATATGAATGACGCCGTAAGAATCGTTTTGCGGAGGATTATATCCGAATGTCAATAAGCAGAATGAAAAAGCTTTCGGTTATCACACCGAAAGACAGTGTCGACGAAATGATCAAGCGTCTGATAAAGCTGCGGTGCGTCGATGTTAGAAATACGGAGTCAGACGAGTGCGGGTACCTGCTTGAAAAAATGAATTATGATATTCAGCGCGCAGACGCCGAAAAAAGGCTGGCGGAAATCGCGCGCGTCCTGCCGGTTCTCACAAAGTATTCAAGCCGCATGTCAAAGCTTGGCGACGGCAGAGTTAAAATCGACAGAGAAGAATTTGTGTCTGACGGAAGCTTCGGGCAGACCTGGGAAAAGATTGACGCAGCGGACTCGGATATAAAAAGAATAAACGAATGTAAAAATCGGATAAGCGGGGACGAAAAGCTTATAATGTCCCTGATTCCGTGGATTGATTACGGAGTATCGCTGAGGTTGTGTAATACAGACAGGACTGACCTGATTATCGGCAGTATGCCGGCGGGAACCGAGCAATCCGATATAGACGAGGCATTGGGAGAGCTGTATGCGTCGGTGGATATTGTCAGCAGAGATAAAAACGCGGTTTATATTTCTCTTATATCCCTGAAGCCGGATACCGATGAGGCGGTAAAAAAGCTTTCATCGCTCGGATTTATCAGAATAAGTTTTCCGGGAGTCGAAAAGACCCCCAAAAAAGCAATCGCTTTGCTGAATGAAGAAGTTGCACAGTTAAATTCCGAAATTGAAAATCTGACTGAAGATTTGTGTTCGCTGTCGGAATATCTGTCTGACATCGAGGTATTGTATGATATAGAAAACACTTCACTGACCGAAATAATCAACAAGCAGAAAATGGCGGTCACCGAGGACTGCGCGGTACTTGTGGGGTGGGTACCGGAGATGAGAGTCGAAAAGCTTTCGGCAGAGCTTGATAAGCTCTGCTGCGCTTATGAGACGGAGGATCCTTCCGGGACCGAGACGCCTCCCGTTCTACTTGATAACAATAAGTTTTCGGAAAATTTTGAATGGGTTGTGGGGATGTATTCTTATCCGAAATACGGAAGCTTCGATCCGACGCTCATAATGAGTATATTCTATTTTTTCATATTCGGACTGATGTTTGCCGATGTGGGATACGGGCTTGTACTTACGGTTTGCGGATTTGCCCTTCCGGCACTCATGGGAATGAGCGAGAAAACCAAAAGGTCTTTTAACATGTTTGGCTATTGCGGCATTTCGAGTATGATAATGGGCGTGATATTCGGCGGATGGTTCGGAGACCTCCCTTACGCGATCATGCAAAATATGGCGGGAATTGAAAACGCGAAGGAAATTTATCCGTTTTTCAACGGGCTTTGGTTCAATCCGATGGATAACCCCATGACTTTTCTTGTGGTCGCGCTGGCGGTCGGAGGTATACATCTGATAGCCGGAATGGCTATTAAATTTTATATTCTGTGTAAGGAAGGAAAGGTATTCGACGCGATTTTTGACATCGGCTCATGGTGGGTGATATTTGCCGGAATAGGCGTGCTGTTTGTCTTCGGCGCGTTGCCCGGTTGGATAACTGTGGGCGTCGGAGTCGCTATGATTGTATTTACTCACGGAAGGCATGAAAAAAATATTGTCGTCAAATTGTTAAAAGGAATTCTGGGGCTTTATGATATTACGAGTTACGCGTCCGACCTGCTCTCATATTCGAGGATTCTTGCCCTGGGACTTGCTTCCGCGGTTGTCGGACAGGTTATTAACCTGATTGGGACGATGAGCGGCGCTACCGTCGGCGGATTTGTGGCGTTGATATTTGCCATGGTGTTGGGACATACTCTGAATCTGGCGATAAACATTCTCGGTTCGTTTGTTCATACAAGCCGATTGCAGTATCTGGAATTTTTCAACAAGTTCTATGAAGACGGCGGAGAACCTTTTGAAGCGGTCGAGCCAAGTGAAAAATATACTATAGATTAAAAAATCAACAATAAATTAAATTTCAAGGAGATTTGAAAATGGAGTTTTTAGAAATTTTAGAGCAGATTTTTTCGGGACAAAATCTTGCGATTCTCGGCGCGGGACTTGCGGCTGCCCTTTCCGGGATGGGAAGCGCGAAAGGCGTCGGAATAGTCGGTGAGGCTGCAAGCGGACTTGTCAGCGAAGATCCGAGACTGTTCGGTAAATCATTGGCTTTGCAGGCTCTCCCTATGACTCAGGGTGTTTACGGTCTTGTTGCGGCGTTTCTCATAATATTCAAAATCGGGCTTTTCGGCGAGCCGGTAGAGCTTACGACCGCGCAGGGAGCATATTTCCTTATGGCGGCGCTTCCTTATGCTCTTGTGGGATATTCGTCGGCAATCAAGCAGGGCAGAGTGTCGGCTGCGGGTGTAAATCTGCTTGCGAAACGCCCCGACCAACTCGGAAAAGCCATTACCTCTGCCGCTCTTGTTGAAACCTATGCGATTTTTGCGCTGATTATCACACTTATTATCGTATCTATTTGTCCTTTCGCCTGATTCCCGGACGAGTTGTTTTGATCCGCAGAAAGGGGCGAGAAAATGGTCAGACTTGAAAAAATAACACAGAAGATAATAGACGACGCAAATGAAAAAGCGCGCTTGATAATAGAAGAAGCGCAGGAAAAATGCGACGCGATAAACCTTGAGTGCGAGCAGAAGATGTCCGCTATACAGGACAGTATGTATACCGACGCGCTGAGCAAAGGCGAACACATAAAGTCGAAATCGATGTCCGAGGTCGCCATGAACAAGCGGGATATCATGCTGTCGATGAAAAACCGCCTTGTGGATGAAGTGTTTTTAAGCGCGATAAAGGAAATTGTCGAGCTTGACGCCGAAAGATACCGCGAGCTTATGACGCAGCTGCTTTGCCGTGTTTTAAGTGAACAGATTGAGTCGGAAAAGGACAGTATGCGCCTTTACGGTGAAAATATTTCCCCTGACAAATACGAGGTCATAATGAACAAGCGGGACAAGGAAGCACACGGTCAGTATATAGTCGCCGGGGTCCGGCGCGCGACGGTAGGCAAAATAGGCGGTTATATTCTCGATAAAGTATTGCTTTCAAACAATACGGCGGATATTGAGGGCGGTATAATTCTCAAATGCGGGGATATAGAAATCAACGCGTCGCTTGAGTCTATCGCGAGTGAGCTGCGCGGTGAACTTGAGGGCGAGGTAATGGAAACGCTGTTTCCTCTGTCCGACGATTCCGCTGAGGATAAATTATCCGAGGAAGAACTTTCCGGAGAAGAACTTTCCGAGGGCGAGTCTACAGATGGCGAGTTTGCGGAGGACGAGTTTAACGGGGGTGAGGATGAGTATACTGAGGATGAAGATGAGTACGCTGATTCGGACCCGGAGGATGTGTCTGAGCAATTTGAGGATTCGGAATATCAGGAATACGAACCCGAAGAAGAATCAGAGGAATCTTTGGACGGCGACGGTTTTGATACAAAAGACAGCTCTGACTGACGCGCGTTTTTAAGTGACAAGGGCGTATTATCACAAAAAAGTACGCTTTTTAAGGTTTTGATATGTCGCGTTATTTTGAATTTGCATGTGCAGATATAAGCAAACGGGTTTGCCGAGAAGATTTTGGATTGAAAGGCTGTCAAAGCTATGGCTTATAAAATTAATACAACCGAATATATGTACTGTTCGTCGCGGATAAGGGCGCTGGAAAATCAGATTATGGGCAAGGACTTTATATCGTCTCTTGTCGAAACCGCCTCTTATGAGGAAGTGCTTAATCGGATTTCCGAGAAAACCG
>CASEEB010000216.1 GCA_949286815.1 uncultured Eubacteriales bacterium
TGTCTCGTTGCCCGAAAAAGTATTGGATATGAACGACGGAAGTGAGTATTCCGAGTATATTATTTATAATTATGCTTTTGCGGACTGTGTAAATATCAGACAGGCATATGTGCCTTCGGCGGTTACAAAAATCGGCGACCGTGCGTTTTATAACTGTACTTTGCTTACTGAAGTAAGAGTAAGCGGCAATGCGGATATAGGCAGGGAAATTTTCATGAACACCTCTCCGGACATTTCTGTCATTTGCGACAGGAACTCCAACATGCACTTGTACGCGGTTGAAAACAATATAAAGTACGGTTTTTCGGATGAAATTGTATACAGCGGGCTTCAGTACGCGGTCGATACCGAAAATGAAACATATGATATCAGATTTGTCGCGACAATAAAAAGTCTTGACTACAACAGCGCGGGTTTTTATGTTTATGCATATACTTTGGAAAACGGGGAATATAGCGAAAATAACAGGACTGTCGTACAGACCCGGAAGGTCTATAAAACCGTATACGGTATGAGCGGGGGTACGTCTGTGCCGGTTGCCGAAGCTGACGGCGGCGAATATCTGGTGGTACTGCGTGTCAACAATATACCTTTAGGTGAGAACGTGGCATTCGACATAACCCCGTTTGTTGAAACCGAAACAAATGAAAGGATAAACGGGGAGACTGAGGGAGTTTATATCTATTACGGAGGCGGGGAATTAGTGGTCCAGTATGATTCTCCCGTTAATAACAATATAGTCGGTTGAAATAAAAGCCAGGGAACATAATATTCCCTGACTTTTTGTTTTATATGAATTGACATGCTTATTTAATTGTGATATAATTCACGTGAATATTTATAAGTGTAATACTATACTTAAATGATATATTGTTTAAATTTCCGGGACTTCATGATTTATTCCTCCGATATGGGAATTCATATCGGTTTTGGGCGGCTGTTTTCCCACCAAAGCTTCAAGCATTTGAACAGATCTTTCATTGTCAAATGTCTGATAATGCACGTGCAGCACATCTCCCTCAGAAATTCCGGATTCGCCCGAAACCGAATTTTTGTGTACCGAAAGCACCGTGCAGGTTGGCGGCCAGAGGATATCCCTGATTTCCTTTCCTACCGCGAATGAGCCGGGCATGACCGTGAGATGCATGTTGACAATGTAGGCGCTTTTTCCCTCATGCTGCTGCTTTGCCTTTGACTCAACGACGGTTTCCTGAAACGAGGGCACCGATGCCGTCTCTATTACAAGAAACGCGACAGTCACACCTGTCGCTATCGGTAAAAAATTGCCGAGACCGCACAGGGCTTCTATAGCGAATGTGACAGCCGTTATCGGTGTTCTGGAGGACGCGCTCAAAAATGAAGCTATGCCTGTGATTACAATTATTATATAGTATTTCTGCGGAAGAATGCCGAGATATATCAGACCTTGCGCGCAAAGCGCGCCTGTTAACGCGCCGAACGCGAGCGTGGGGACGAATAGCCCGCCGGTGATACCTACCTGATTCGCGATTATAAGCAGAATTGAGCGTACACACAGATACAAAATGAGGATGTACCATATTCCGTGTCCATACATGATATTGTGGATAAGAGAATGACCTGTGCCGATGCAGTCAACAGATACGACGCCGAAAAGGCAAACGGCCGCAAAAACAATTACCGTTTTAAGTATAAACGGAATCTTTTGCAGTTTGGTTTTAATGAAATTTCCGATTGTTTTGTACAGCTTTGTGAAAGCTATAGCGCAAACGCCGCAGACAACCCCTACGATAATTGCTGTCCAGAGGTATTGCAGCGGAAGAATTAAATCCGTGTGAAACCCGAAAAGAGAAATCTCAACTGAGAAAATGTCGCATAAAATGTTCATCACTGTCATACTTGAAATGACAGTCATTGAGGCAATCATAAATATCATCGGCGAAAAACGGCGGTGAGCCTCCTCAAACGCGAAGAAAATTCCGCTCAGCGGAGCTCCCGTGGCACACGCGAATCCCGCGCAGGCTCCTCCGGTCATGATATATCTGTCCCACGCGGGGTTGTTTTTAGCGAATACGCGCACGGTTCCTCTGCCTACTGCGGTGCCCATCTGAACGCTCGGTCCCTCGGTGCCGAGCGGCACGCCGCAGAGAAATGTCAGCATTGATGAGGCAAACAGACCGAAAATACTTTTAATCCAGCTAAAGTCAATAAACCCGCGCAGAATGGCGATTGACGTGGGTATTCCGCCGCCCCGGCAGTCTTGGCAGAATTTTAAAATTACAGCGGCGGCAAGTCCCAATAGGGCTGCTATACCGGCAAGCAGGGGAATTTCCAACGGGTGTTTTGAGACATATGAGTATACTTCTTTAGGAATCAGGCATATCCATGAGGAAGCGACTTTAAACAGAAAAATCAGTATTCCCGTAAATATGCCCGTTACGGTTGAGAACAGCAGGCAAGGGAAAAGAATATTTTTTATATATGTCAGTCTGTTTTTTTTCATTTACGGATGCCTTTCGTTTTGTATCGGAAATGTTGTTTGTTTGGCTGATGATAAGCGTTTGATTTTAAAATGCAGCTTTCTTAACTTTTAAATAATTATTTTAGAAAATGCGGAAATTTTACAAGCATAAAATATTATATACCCATAATTGTGTAATGTCAATAATAATATTGACCAATTTGTACATGCCTTTTTGTGCCGATGTCGGGAAAAACAGTATGTTGACGTTTTAAAATCTTTATTTTAGGCGGATGAGCCGTCATTTTTGCGGCGCCGTTTGATTTTAATTTTTTTTACAAAATTTCGTAAAACCTGAGAAAACTCTGAAATAAATTTGACATGTATTTATGAAAGTACTTTCGGATCTGACATGAAAGGAGTAGTAATGACTAAACCTACAGAATCAGGGCAGGCGCGGGTAATTTCCGATGAGCAGATAATTGAAATGTATTGGGAAAGGGAAGAAAGAGCTATACAAGAAACCGACAATAAATACGGGAAATTGTTATTTCGGATAGCTTACAATATTCTGCACGATTATTGCGATTGCGAAGAATGTCAAAACGATACATATCTCGGCGTTTGGAACACGGTTCCGCCAAACAGACCTGTTGTATTTCCCGCGTTTATCACGCGGATTATGCGGCGTATTGCAATAAATCGTTACAAAGAAAAAAACAGTAAAAAACGTATTCCTTCTGAGCTGACTGTATGTATGGATGAACTGAACGATATTCTACAAAGTAATGAAAAAGCGGAGGAGGAGTATGAAACAAAAGAAATAGGAAAGATAATCAGTGCATATGTGAGAAAGCTGTCAATAAATCAACGGTATATATTTATAGAACGCTATTATTTTGCGGAATCTGTTGAATGTATATCGGAGCGTTTGGGGATATCGGAGTCCACGGTATACAGATATCTTGATAAGATAAAGTATGACCTGAAACTATATTTAGAGAGGAACGGAATATATTTATGAATAAATATTTGATAATTGAGGCATTGAATTATCTTGATGATGATATTATTGAAAAGCACATATGCAGGAAAAAAACAATGTGTGGGGATATTAACAAAGAAAAACACCCGATGAGGGTAAGACGCAAACTTGTATGCGCGGGGACATTGCTGATATTGGTCGTTTTTTTAACAGGTATGTATTTCGTTATTTTCCCAAAGATAGAATTGGATAATTACGTTGGAAATATGTCTGTAAAGTATGTGCCGAATTGGTTCGTTAAGAGCAATGACAATGAAATACTGCCGTATTATACTGAGACAGAATTGTTTGAACGTGCCGATTTTGTATATTCCGGAACCATAAAGGACATAAAGCAAATTAAAATTGACTTTGACGGAATTGTTGTATATAATTCTTTGATAACGATTGATGTGGATAAAGTTTATAAGGGCGAATGTCCGTCGAGTATTACGGTAATGGCCCCTCCCATAAGGGCATTTTATGACGATCCCGACAGCAACCTGCTGTACAGCATAAAAAAAGGCGATTACGGAATATTTTTATCTGAACAAATCTCGGAAGGCAAGCAAATGTCCGAGAACGGATGCGCGTTTGAAATTTCCGATATATGTGACGCGACTTTTATTGATGGCTCAAGATTTGGTTTTATTAAAAGAAAAAACAACACTGCCGAGTGCTGTGATACACTTTTTCCGCATAATAACAACTCGGATAATGTATTTACATCTTTGCGCGATTACACATGGGACGATGTTGTGACGTATGTGGAACAAATGCTGAATACCGTTAAAAAGGGGAAATAAAGTAAACAGGTAAAAAACGCCATGTACTTTTATGTATTTGGGTGGCAAAAAATATAACAACGGAAAGGAATTTAATATTATGTTTGAAGCAACTTTTGAATCGCTTTATGAATACGAGTGTCCCGATTGGTTCAGGGACGCTAAATTCGGCATCTGGAGCCATTGGGGACCGCAAAGTGTTCCGATGTGTGGGGACTGGTATGCCAGAAACATGTATATTGAGGGGAGTCCTCAATATCTGTATCATGTAAGGCATTACGGACATCCCTCTAAATTCGGGTATAAGGATATCTGCAAACTGTGGAAAGCCGAAAATTTTGACCCGGACGGGCTTATGGAGCTGTACTACAAAGCGGGGGCAAGATATTTTGTCGCGCAGGCGGTGCATCATGACAATTTTTTCAATTATGATTCCGCGGTCAACAGATTCAATTCCAAAAATATCGGTCCGATGAGGGATATATGTATGCTCTGGAAAAACGCGGCGAAAAAATATGACCTTCCGTTCGGACTCAGCGAACACCTCGGAGCTTCTTTTTCCTGGTGGCAGTTCAATAAGCACAGCGACAAATACGGCAAGTACAAAGGGGTGCCCTATGACGGAAACGACCCGGAATACGCGGATTTTTACCACGCAAACTGTGAGCATGTAAGGGACTATATACCGGCAGTGCCGTGGTATACCGACAATAAAAATTACCATAAGTATTGGCTTGACAGTATAAATGAGATGATAGAAAAATTTACCCCGGAGCTGTTATACACGGACGGCTCGCTACCTTTCGGTAAGCCGTGGCATACAGACGAGGAGGGAAAATCGTATGCCGGAGACAGTATTTATGATGAAGGACTGCGGGCGGTAAGCCGCCTTTATAATAAATCAATTGAAGTGCACGGGAAAAATCAGGCGGTATATCTGCAAAAGGACAGACGTCCGGAAATATATAATGTGGGCATTCTTGATATAGAAAAAAGCCAACTGCCGGGTATTTCCGAAAGGCCATGGCATACCGATACCTGTATCGGAAATTGGTTTTATGACGCCAAGCAGCCATATAAAAGATGCGATCAGATAATCGAGATGCTTGTGGACATAATCTCGAAAAACGGAACAATGCTTTTAAATATTCTTCAGAAACCGGACGGCACGATTGACGATGAGGCAGAGTATATTCTGAAGGAATTGGCGGGATGGTTTTCT
>CASEEB010000217.1 GCA_949286815.1 uncultured Eubacteriales bacterium
TGATCTTTACATGGATTTTATTGAAGAAGTCAACCTTATATCTGAGGACGGCGGTGGGGAGGATGACAGTGAAAAACAAACCGAGGAAGAGATATCGGACAGTACGGATGAAGAACAGTCAACCGGATTTGAGCAAGAGGAAAATACGGAAGAAACCGGCGGACTGATTTCGGATACCGAAGCGACGGACAATTCGGATAGCGTAAATGAAGAAGATACCTCGGCAGAGAACGAGACGGATAAGGGCTCGGAAATTCCGTTTTATATTATGTGTGTGTTCCTTGTGTGTCTGAGTATAGGTTCTGTTGTAACCGTAATTGTTATTCGCATGTTGAACAAAAAGCAAAATTAATTGTTTTGAAAGGAATATTAAGGTGAAAAAACGATTTGATTGTTATGTATTATCAGTATTTACGGCGGCGATATTATTGTCGGGTATGATACTGCCCGCCTCAGCATCTGAGGTGTTTACCTGTGCGTTGTCCGCGTCCGCTTTTGATTCTTTGGCTGACGGGCAAATGTGGCTTGGGGTGGCTGTGGTTCTTCTTGCCGCGATTTTTCTTATTTCCTTGGCATTCCTTGTAGTCGTTGTTATAAAAACGAGGAAAAAGAAGTGAAGATTATTAGTTTTTTGCCACTTGCGGTTTTTTTTCTCGCTGTTATGCTTGCCTTGTCGGCGTGCGGTAAGAATAGGAGTGGCGTCGATGAGCAAAGCGGGTCAGGTTATGAAACCAATACGTCAGAACCGCAGAATTCTGAAAGCAATCCGGTCGAGAGTACGGATTCTGAGATTTTGAGCGAGGAAAGCAGTGAAACTTTCAGCGGAGAGAGTGAAACTGATTTTTCCACCCGGGTGAATGAAGATTTTTCCGGACTTGAAGTTGCTTCGGATCTCACTGATGAAGGATTCGGAGAACTTATAACAGTGCCACGCGGATAAAATTGTTGTAAGAAAAATCCCGTCATTGTAAAATGGCGGGATTTTAAATATTTAGGTTTCAGGTTAAATATTAACTGTCGAATATTTTTCCATATCGGCACGGCGAATCATTTCACGCTGGATTTTTCCGCTGATAGTCTTCGGCAGAGAATCCACAAATTCAATGATTCTCGGATATTTGTAAGGTGCGGTTTCGTGCTTTACATATTCCTGAAGCTCTTTTTTCAGTTCGTCGCTTGCCTCATAGCCTTTATTGAGGATTATTGTGGCTTTAACGACCTGTCCCCTGATTTCCGAGGGAACGCCGGTTACCGCTACCTCCATGACCGAGGGATGCTGCATAAGCACACTTTCAATTTCAAATGGCCCTATGCGGTATCCGCTTGACTTGATAATGTCGTCCCGCCGTCCGACATACCAGTAATAACCGTCTTCGTCCCGGTAAGCCGTATCACCCGTGTGGTACATCCCGTTTCTCCAGACGTAGTTATATTGCTCGTCGTCGTTAATATATCCGCAGAACAGACCTATCTGTTCGCCGTTTTCGGGTTTGAGTATAACGAGTTCTCCGGTTCTTGTATCGGTTATGAATTCATCGTTTTCATCTACCAACGCGGTTTTATAGAGCGGGGAAGGCTTGCCCATAGATCCGGGGCGGTCTGTCGAGTTGACGAGGTTGGCAAGCACCAGCGTGGTTTCGGTCTGCCCGAAGCCCTCCATGATACTGAGTCCCGTTTTTTCAAGAAAAATCCTGAAAACCTCGTAGTTAAGCGCCTCGCCCGCTGTAGTGGCGTATTCCACTGAACCGAAGTCATCGGCGGACAGGTCGGTTCTTATCAGAAAGCGGTAAATTGTCGGGGGTGCGCAGAAAGTCGTGACTTTATACTTTTTTATGACGGCAAGCAGTTCATCGGCGTCAAACTTATCAAAATCGTAAACCATTACCGCGCTGCCGCAGAGCCACTGACCGTATATTTTTCCCCATGACGCCTTACCCCATCCGGTTTCCGCAACCGTGAGGTGCAGTCCGCCTTCTTTTACATTGTGCCAATGTTTGGCGGTTATGATGTGCGCCAAAGGGTATGTGTGGTTGTGAATTACGGCTTTTGGCTCGCCTGTTGTTCCTGACGTGAAGTAAATAATCATCGGGTCGGTTGATTTGGTCTCTATGCGGTCAAGACAGTCGCTTGCGTTATCGATCTGTTCCGACATATTTATAAAACCGGTTTTGTTCTGACGCACTATAAACAGAGTTTTAAGAATATCCGGGCATTCTCTCCGAGCCTCGAGTAAAAAATCCGCGACATGTCCCTCGTTTGTGCATACCACGGATTTTATGTCCGCGGCTTTTATACGGTAGATCATATCCTTTACTGTAAGCATGTTGGTGGCGGGGATGGCGACCGCGCCTATTTTATGCAGAGCGTTTATAATGTACCAATACTCGTAATGCCGTTTAAGTATAAGCATTACTCTGTCGCCTTTGCCGATTCCGTGAGAGAGAAAGACATTCGCCGCTTTGTTTGATAGCTTTGATAATTGACCGAATGTAAATGATTTTTCGTTACCTTGTTTGTTACACCACTGCAAAGCCAACTTTTCCGGTTCCTGCTTTGCTATGGCGTCTACCACATCATATCCGAAGTTGAAGTTGTCCGGACAGTTAACCGAAAAGCTGTTTAAACAATTGTTTTCGTCAAATCCCTCAGAACAGAACTGTTTGTAAAAATTGACCATAAGATTCCTTTCGCGCGGACAGTGCGGTAAGTTTTCCCGATTGAAACGCACTCTCCGTATTTTATATAATATTAAACATTCGCAATGATATTTAAAGTGTTATGTGTTGATAACCGGTAAAAAGGGCTGTCCCACTGTCGGTGTGACAAGCCCCGCAGATTTTTTGCGGCGACATTATATCGGGTTTCGGAAAACGAAAACTCCGAAAGATATAATGATCATATTATCAGGTGATATTTTGATAATCAGGCATACATTCGGCTGATTTTTTCTTCATGTATACCGGCATCAACGCATAACGCGGTTTACAATACTATATTACCACATATTGATAATTTTATCAAGGGGTATGCGCAAAGCTTTACATATAGTTTACAATAAACAGTCCGGCTTTAAGCGTAAAGCTTACTCCGCGGCGGAAATGCCGAGAGTTTCGTTTCTGAGGTGCAGCAGCAGAGACAGTGGGATTTTTCTTTTAATTATATTGGCATGGGGGAAAAAATTATTCAGATATTCACATACGCTGTCAATATAGTTTAAATCATCCGAAAAGTTGATCACTATCTGAGAAGGGTTGTCAAACTCTTCGGAAATTTTCTTGACCTCGGTGTATCCGTATTTTATTGTGCCAAGATAGCGTATGCACCCGTTTTCCATCGTAAAGCAGGAGCGTTTTCCCAAAATGGGGCTGGGTGAAAAATGATCTCTGCGGTGGATGCGTTTGTCAAAAATCGGGTTGTCAGATTTAGCGGTGGTAAAAAATGTCTTTATTTTGCCGCAAAAAGTTTCAAGTTCGGAGGCAACGCTTTTCAGCTCAAAACCTGTTTCAATCAGCTGTTTGGCTTTGATAAGCGCCAACAGCTGTCCGCCGGCAACCGAGTTTGAGTTTAAAACATATATTCTTTCTTTGCCTTCGGTGTTTCCGAAATATATGGCTCCCGCGGCTTTAGCCGCCATTGTGGCGTTGCTGTATGCAGAGCATATGTGAGACGACGCGGTAATACATAAAATTTCGTCTCCGTCCGCTAGAATTTTTGAAAACATGTTGTAGTATTCTGTGGCGGAAGGCGAGGTTGAATAAGACTGCTGAATGTTCAGAATATCATTTTTGAAGTCAAAAGAGTCGGGAAGGGTCTTTCCGTCCAGATTACATGTTGCCAAGAGAAAATTAAGGTCTAAGTTCTCCAAATCCTGCCGGTTTGATGCCGAAAAAGAATCGGTGACGATCTTAATCATATCTTCCCACCCTTCTGAATTTTTCATATCGGGCATCAAGCAACTCTTGTGTGGATTTGGAGCAAAGCCGTTCAAATGTGGTGTAAAGACCTATTCTCAACGCGTTGAAAAATTCGTCGTTCACCTGCTGCTTGAGAAAGTTTTCGGGTTCTTCAATCTTCCTGTCGATTATACCGAGTTCAAGCAGTGGGTCGGCGGTAAGACACAGACTTTCGGCAGCCTCGTCCGCGTGGGACATGTCTTTCCACAGAATATTGGCGCAGCTTTCGGGAGCGACCACGGAATAATACGCTCCGGAGAACATCCA
>CASEEB010000218.1 GCA_949286815.1 uncultured Eubacteriales bacterium
GTATTACGGCAACGCGATACTTATTTTCTCGATGGACGAAAGCGATAAGGAGTTTATCGACCTTTCAAAGGAACATATAAACTTTATGCGTTTTTCCTACAAGGTCGCGTCACTGTATGACGCCGCGGCGTTCTTTATACAAAATATAGCGGCGGGCAAGGACCTTGAGGAGGAAATGCAGATAGTTGAGGCTTCGTTTGAAAAGCAGTTCTGCATATGCCCGCAGTGCGGCAGGAACCTTATACGCCCAGGCGCGCCCTGTATGAACTGTCAGTCAAAGGACAAAATTGTTAAAAAACTCATCGGGTATGTAACGCCCTACAAGACGCTGCTGATATTTTGTATGTTCCTGTCGGTGATAACCACCGCCGTGTCGCTGCTGCCGCCTTATATGACCAAGCTGCTGGTGGACGATGTTCTTCCCGCCGGAGATAAGGGCATGCTCGGCGTCTGCGTCGGCGTGCTGCTTATTACTTATATTATACAGTACGGCGTCGGGGCTGTGCGCTCGTACCTGCTGCGTGTCAGCGGCGATAAGATTGTCGCCGACCTGAGAAACGATGTATATAAAAAGGCGCAGCTTCTTACAATGAGGTTTTATGACAGAACCTCTACCGGCTCGGTTATCAACCGTATCAGCGGCGATACCTCGAATATACAGTCATTTATGCTCAGAATAACGCAGGAGGTAGTGGTTCAGTTTTTCCTGCTTATAGGAATAATAGTGATAATGTTCGCCATGAACTGGCAGCTTACCCTGCTTTCGCTCATTCCGGTTCCGTTTGTCGTAATAGGCGCGAGAATATTCGGCAAAAAGATAGCGCCATTTTACCGCAGGATATGGAGACGCTGGTCGGCGGTGACCTCGATACTGACCGACACGATTCCCGGAATACGCGTCATTAAAGCGTTCACAAACGAGAAAAAGAGCTTCAATACCTTTAAAAAGTATAATGACAGATGGCTCAAAACCGATATAAGCGCCTCTAAAATAACTACGCTGTTTCCTAATATCGTCGGGTTCGTGATAACCTGCGGCTCGCTTATAATATGGGGAATAGGCGGAAGGCTCGTAATAGAAAGCCCTGAATTTATTTCCGCAGGTCTTCTGGTCTCGTTCCTTTCGTACACCTCGATGTTTTACGGTCCGGTCAACTTCTTCGCCAATCTGAACGACTCGTACCAGAGCGCGCTCAACTCGGCGGAAAGAATACTTGATATAATCGATGCCGAGCCGGAGGCCAACTTCGGGGAGGGCAATCACCCCGACAGGCTTGAGGGACGTATTGAGTTCAGAAACGTCAACTTCTCGTTTGACAGGTCCAAGAAGACATTAAGCAACGTGAATATCGTTATTGAACCGGGCGACATAGTAGGCATAGTGGGAACGACGGGCGCCGGAAAATCGACACTTATAAACCTGCTTATGCGGTATTATGACAATTACGACGGCGAGATACTTATTGACGGAATGAATATCCGCGATATAGATATGGAGTTTTACCGCTCGGAAATAGGCTATGTTCAGCAGGAGCCTATGATGTTCCACGATTCAATATACAACAATATCGCCTACGGAAGCGACAACGCCTCGGTCGAGAGCATTATAAACGCGGCGGAGGTGGCAAACGCCCACGAGTTTATAGCGAGACTGCCCGACGCGTACGATACCGTGCTCGGCGAGCGCGGAACGGGACTTTCGGGCGGCGAGCGGCAAAGGCTTTCCATCGCGCGCGCGGTGCTTAAAAATCCGAGCATACTTTTCTTCGATGAGGCTACCGCGTCGGTTGACTCGGAAACGGAAAGTCTTATTCAGGCGGCTATTGAGCGCCTGATACGCGGAAGAACCACGATTATGATAGCTCACCGTCTTTCAACTCTCAGAAAGGCAAACAAGATTATTGTTGTCGACAAGGGCGAAATAATTGAGATGGGCTCACCCGAAGAGCTTATGGCGCTTAAGGGCAAGTATTACAAGCTGATACAGATTCAGACAATGTCCGATCAGGTGCGCAAGAGCAAAGAGGAAGAGAGGTTTGACTGATGGCACGACTTTATATTGACAACGATATGGCGCGTTTCACAAGAAAGGATATAACGCTTGTGGATATGGAGCTTTACGACGGAAGAAAATTCGAGAATCTCGAGCCGCGCCGTCTGTTTCCTCTTTCGGGACTTGAAAAGTATATCACCCTGCTTGACGAGGAGGGGGTAGAACGCGGTATAATACGCGATATGAAGACCCTGCCCGAAAAAGAGCGCGCAACGATTGAGGAATGCCTTGACGAGTATTACCTGATACCCAAAGTCACGAAAATAACCGACTGCAAGGAAAAGTACGGCGTACTCAGGATATGGGCGCAGACCAACTGCGGAGACGTGGTAATAGAAATACGCAATATTCTTCACGGCATCAAGCTGATATACGGCACACGCGTTCAGCTCAGAGATGTAAACGACAACCGGTATGAAATTTCAAATATCAATGAGCTGGATTCCCGAAGCCGCAGACTGATTGATTCTTTCCTATAACAGTCACAGAGGACTGTCAGATAATAAGAAGAGGAGGAAGAAAAATGAAACTCATACTCGCCATTGTATGCAATGACGACAGCCAGAGCGTATCATCGGCTCTTATCAGAGAGGGCTTTTTTGTAACAAAGCTCTCAACAACCGGCGGTTTCCTGCTGGTCGGAAATACGACGCTGCTTATCGGAACAAAGGATGAGGAAGTAGAAAGAGCGATAGATATTCTCAAAAAATTCTGTACGGTGCGTAATCAGGTCAAGAAGCCTGACGCGGCATTCGGAGCCGGACTTACGAATTACAGCCTGCCTGAAGAGGTGTCAACCGGCGGAGCGACAGTATTTGTGCTTAATGTGGACGAAATGCTGAAAATGTAGCTGCTTAAAAGTACATAAATGTAAGCGGCGCGGCAGAAATTTCTGCCGCGCCGATTGTTTGAGCGCTGATGATAAATTACTCTTGATTTTATAAAAGGATTATTGTATAATAATCAGGACAACTTTTTTTGCCGGTGTGATGGAATTGGCAGACGTGACGGACTCAAAATCCGTTGATGGCGACATCGTGTGGGTTCGAGTCCCACCACCGGCACCAAGCAGGGTTTGGAGCCAAACGCGCTCTAGGCCTTTTCTTATTTTTGCGGGAGATGCCCGCGTTTACAGCTGGCGTCTTTTTCAGTCTCTAGTTACAGAATAGATAAACCTGTTTCAAAGACTAAATGAAACAGGTTTATTTTTTATACCAAACTTGGAAAATAGCACAATGGAACAGTTTTGTGTGTTGGCAAATTAAGATATCGTTATATTGTGCTTTTTTGCTGAGGTATGCTAAAGTAGTAACATACAAAAACTTCACTTGTATTTTAATCAAAAGAAAAATTTTTTCAATTCACCCAATGAACCGGTAATTTCTGACACTTTATAGTCGAAAGGCAGGTGAGAATAATGAATGCGGATAGAATAGAAGACTATATTGAAAGGGTGTATGGATATGCGCTCAATCATACCTTTTCAAGAGAAGAAGCGGACGAGCTTTCACAGGAAATTTTATTTGCGGTGGTACGGGAGCTGCCAAAATTGAAAGATGACGGTAAATTTGAACCATGGCTTTGGGGCATTGCAAATAATATTACAAAAGCATTCAGACGTTACATGGGGAAACAGCGCGCGATGTATTCCTATGATACCCTTGAGAATTTGTCCTGTGAAGATGAATATTGTGATGAAAACGAAGAGTTTTACGATTCGCTCAGAACTAAAATTGCTATGCTTTCAGAAATGTATCGCAGCATCATTATTTCTTACTATTATGACGGTCTTTCAACAAAACAGATCTCTGAAAAGCTGCATATTCCGGAGGGAACAGTCACTTGGCGGCTTTCAGAGGCTCGTAAAAAGCTGAAAAGGGAGTGTACAGAAATGAATGAAACAGCCTTGAAGCCGGTAAAACTCATGATTCGCATCAATGGTGACGGAAATTATAAAGATCCGATCAGTCCATTTCCGTATGTTTATATCAATGACGCACTTTCGCAGAATATTCTGTATTACTGCTATGAAATCCCTAAAACAGTAGAAGAGATTGCAAAATTGTGCGGTGTTCCTGCTTATTATATTGAAGATTGTCTGGAAAACCTTGTGAAGCGGGAAGCAATTTTGGAAGTATCAAAAGGAAAATACAGAACAGATTTTATCATCTATTCAGAAAAAGCAAGAGAGTACGATGAAAAGGCAAAAGGTATCTTTGAGCCTGTCGTTGAAGGCTTTGTTTCGTCTCTGAAAAAGCTTGCCGATTCTGCTGAAAATCTCAGCATATATACTGCCGAAAAACCAAAAGAAGAACTTATCTATCTCTACGGTATTATGGCAATGGAGCATTTAAGCGAAAAGCATAATCCGGTTAAATGGGTTGAGCGTTCTGTGCGGTATGACGGCTGTCGTTGGAGTTACCATGCTCATTTGATGAATGACAATCAATACCCGATACGTGGACTGGGACGTGAAGAATCGTCAAATCTCGGAAGCAGAGGAAATTACAAGCATATTTCATACCATTTCGGAGGTTTTTCTTACCGTGAAATGATGTTTGATAACGAAATAAACATTTGTGAGGATATTTTGCTCGGAAGAGAAATTGAGGATACAGATTCGGCTGCGGCGGCAATTGCAAAAGGATTTATTTTGAAAAAAGAAGACGGCAAATTATTTGTTACAGTTCCGGCATTTACAAAAGA
>CASEEB010000219.1 GCA_949286815.1 uncultured Eubacteriales bacterium
CTGAGCGGTGTTGACGGAAATACCGTTGAAAATCAGGATGAAGTGATGAAAAAGCTCGGTGTGGACAGCTTTACACATTACCAGTTTGTCCACTTTGTAAATATTGACCGTGATTATAACGAGATAATCAAAGATGTAAAAGCCGAATGGGAAAAAATTGACAGAGAAAGCAGTATTCCGTATTTTCCTCATATATCGTGCGGATGGGACAATAACCCCAGATTTTACGGGTTCAGACCGGGCATTGTAAAAAACAATACTCCGGAAAATTTTGAAAAAGCCTTAAGAGAGGCAAAAGCATATGTGGATACGCATGATTTGCCGGCCCCTCTTATTACAATTAATTCCTGGAATGAGTGGACCGAGACAAGCTATCTGGAACCGGATGACCTTTACGGATACGGTTATCTTGAAGCAATAAAAAGGGTTTTCAAAAATGGATAACCTGTATTTTTGCGCATAAAAAATGAATTCTGAACGGCAATTTCATATTTTTCACATGAGTTCACAATAGTTCACGCCGGATAATATTCAGATGTTTTTGGTTTTACAAATTTTGTAATCAATAAAATTGTTAATAAAATAACAAAAATTAATATACAATTTTCTTCCCGAATATACTAACATAGAGATATATTTACTGAATTTACTGAATATACATTGACGATTATGTGATTTTTTTGAAAAAATCTGTTGAAATTATCACGATTTTGTGATAGAATAAATGCATCAACCGGAAAACCCATTCCGAACATAATACAGGATAAAACCGTAAATTACAAGAAAAGAAGGAAGGATTGAAATTACATAATGCATAAAACCAAAGTGAAAATAATATCGATAATATCTGTCATCTCATTGATGTTGAGCATATTTATTCTGCCGGCGTCGGCAAAAGACATTTCAACACAAATAATACCGCCGGATACATATCAGCAGACCGACCCGCATTGGGCGGATACAATAGTCGGGGGAAAAACACTCGGAGAGACCGGATGCGGCATATTCGCGCTTGTCAACGCGGTAAACTATCTTACGGGAAATATGCTCGACCCTGTGGAGACCGCGCAGTGGGCGCATAAAGCTAACGCCTTTAATCTTCCGTCAGGCATGGGAACCTGGAGATGGGTGCTTTACAGTAATGTGCACAAAAAATACAATTCAGATTACGGGTTTAAGGTGACAAACGCGGGCAAAGACGCTACCGTAAACAATGAAGAGCTGAAAACTCACCTGGAAAAAGGAGGCGTGTCTGTGGCGCACGTTCCGGGACATTTTGTGGCAATTGTGGAGTATGACCGCTCAAACAACAGCTTTCTTGTGTATGATTCCGCGGCAAGCAGTTCGAGGAAAACCGCCGCCAAAGGCACATGGCTTACCGCAAGACAGCTTTCGGGCAGTATTGCAAAGATGAAAGTTGACTGGTGGTGCCTGATTTCCAAAACATCAAGTACCGTAAACCACCTTGACGGAGTTGATATGGACTATACCGATTCAAAGGTTATGGCGACGATATTTTCCAACGGCAAAAAAACAATCAATATATCCGGATGGTCGTTAAGCACACTCGGAATTGAGAATTTTACATATTCAATAGACTACTCGAACAAAAAATACGCGCTCACTACGGTAGCAAGAGATGATGTACTTGACAAATATCCCGGTTACGCAAATGCGAACGACAAAAATAAAATAGGCTTCAAAGGCGAAATTGATATTTCTTCATTGTCGGACGGGGTACATACAATTATAATCAACGCTACCAATTCCAAAGGCGCGTTTAACGGTGTCGCTCAAATAAGACTTGTTGTAAACAACGAAAGCTCAATTGACAATGAAAACAGAACCTATACTGTAAATACCTCCTTTTTCAATGATGACGCGGATGTATACACTTTCAGACAGACAGGATTTTCATCGCCTTTGTTTATCTGCTCGGCTTCGTCCGTTCTCAACATAGGTACCTTTAACCTTGCTAATATTGACAAGGCGGTTATATTCTACAGCTCGGCGTCAACCTTTGATTCGGATAAATACGGTCTACAATCTATATTAGGGTTTAAGACTTCGGACTCGGATTTCGGCTTGTCAAGCGACAATAAATACAACCTGACCGACAGTATCGCTTATACTGAAATTTCCGACGGCAAAAACGGATACAGTGATTTCAGAACCGCGGAAATTGACCTGAGCGGTATAGATTTCAACGGAACTTTGTATTTGTCTGCTTTCTCTCAGACCGGACAGAAGCTCGCAATAGAGAAAATTGTATTTTATTACAATGAAAATGTTGTACAGCAGCCCGAAGCTGTTCCGGAGTCTCCGCTTGAACCGGAATTTGAATCAGACGGCGCGGTTTCGGATGATTCGGTTTCCGATCCTTCCGATACGGCTTCGGACGGTAACGTTCAGAACAATGAATCCTCCGCGGGCAATAACGATAATAATGATAAGGTAGAGGAAGATACTGTTGACAATGATAATCTGTCTCTCTCCTCGGGTGGATGCTCTTCGGTTATCTCTGACGGCGCGGTATTGATACTTATATCATCTGTCTTGGTTTTGATTCCCGTGTTTGTACGCAAATTAAGAATAAAAAATAAATAAAAGAAAATTATACATGATTCTTCGGCATTTGCGGAAAAGTGTATCTTATCCAAAAGACGCTGTTGCTTTTTATAAAAGCAGCAGCGTCAATACTGCAATTTTACTGTTGTTTATTGGGTATGTAGCTTAAACAATTAATTAATCAATAAATGAAAATCGAATAAACAAATGAACGAAAAACGGAGGAATTTTAAATGTCAGACAGGGCTGTTAAAGGAAAAAATTATTTTCTGGAGGGTTACAATTGTTCACAGTCGGTAGTGCTTGCCTTTGCGGATATAGTGGATGTGGATAAGGAAACTCTTCTTAAAATGGCTTCATGTTTTGGCGGCGGAATGGGAAGACTCAGAGAAGTATGCGGCACTTTTTCCGGAGTTTTGCTTATCGAAGGGCTGACTTTGGGATATTCGTCTCCGGACGCGAAAAAATCAAAAACCGAATTATACGCTAAAATTCATGTGCTTGCCGATGAATTCAAAAATAAAAACGGTTCAATAATCTGTCGTGATCTGCTCAAGGGAGTTGAGCATACAGACGGTGCGGTTCCCGAAGAACGCACTCCTGAATACTATAAAAAGCGTCCGTGTCCTGATCTTGTGGCAAGCGCCGTGGAAATGCTTGAGGAACATCTTAAAGGTTATGGTGTAATAAATTAATATAAAGAGTGTCGCGCTTATTCCGTTTGTTTATCGCTTTTTAATAAGAATAATTTATTGTCATTTTGTCAATACTTGTATATGACATATAACATTTGTCATTAAAGCGGTATTGACTTATTTTTATACGGAGTAAATATTACAGATGGAATCTATATGGAACAGGGAAGAAAAGCTGAAAAAATTTGATGCTTTGAAAGAAAATATATATGCCGACACGATAGTAGTAGGCGGAGGCATGTGCGGAGTCCTGACGGCTTATTTGCTTGGAAAATCGGGCAGAGAAGTGATACTGCTTGAAAAAGACAGAATTTTTTCAGGTCAGAGCGGCCGCACTACCGCAAAAATAACTGCCCAGCACGGATGCGTATATTATGACTTTATAAACGATTTGGGAAAAGAAAAAGCTGCTCAATACGCCAAAGCCAATATTGACGCCGTAAACAAGTACTCAGAAATAATAAACGAGCTAAAAATAGAATGTGATTTCAGACGTTGCGACTCATATATATATTCTCTGCATGAAAAGGAAAGAATGGAAAAAGAGGCCGAAGCATGTGTTTCTTTGGGAATGGACGCCGAATTTACACAGCAGACTGAACTTCCTTTCGATGTGGCCGGCGCGGTAAAACTTAAAAATCAAGCCTGCTTCGATCCGATTGAATTTATATCGGGGATACTTGAAAATATGCCTGAAAACGTAAAAATTTATGAGAAAAGCAACGCTGTAACCGTCGAAGAAGGTATTATACATGTAGTCTCGTCAGAAAGCACAGAAGGTGGAAATGAAAATGATAAATTTACTGCGTCGGCTGATAATATTATATTCTGTACAAATTTTCCGTTTATAAATTCACACGGAATGTACTTTGCGAGAATGCACAGAGAAAGGTCATATGTGCTGGCTTTAAAAAAAGCGAAAAAACTTGATGATATGTATCTTTGTATTTCACCTAAAGAAAAAGATAACGATATTCATGACACTTTGTCTTTCCGATCATGCGAATTGAACGGCGAGGATATTTTGCTTCTCGGCGGCGGCAAGCACAGGACGGGATATAATAAAAACGGAGGCGTATACGATTCTCTCAAAAGTATAGCTTCCGAACTGTACGCGGACAGCGAGGTTGTCGGAGAGTGGTCTGCGCAGGACTGTATTACACTTGACAGTATCCCGTATATAGGGCGCTATTCGCAAAACGCCCCGGAGGGTTGGTATTGCGCCACTGGGTTTATGAAATGGGGTATGAGTTCCTCTATGGTGGCGGCCGAAATATTAAACGGATTAATAAATGACAAAAAATATGTGTATCCCGTATTCGATACTTCAAGATTTTCAATGCAGGATATACCCACTTTGCTTAAGGAAGGAAAAGAGGCGGTAAAGGGAATTGCAAAAGAAAATTTCACCGTTCCTCAGGAAACCGTGGAAAAAATACCTGTGGGACAGGGAATGACAGTTACCTTAAACGGTGAAAGTATAGGCTTATATCGTGAAAGCGGTGATAAATATTACGCGGTTGACACTAAGTGCCCCCACCTCGGATGCCGCCTTGAATGGAACCCGGACGATCTGAGTTGGGACTGTCCTTGTCACGGTTCCCGTTTTGATTATACGGGAAGACTTCTGGACAATCCGGCTCAGACCGATATAGGGACAAAAATCAGAGTTGAAATTAAATCAAAAGCGGAAGTTTAATATAAGAAATTATGGCATTTATAAGAATTAACCGGATATCATGTTTTCAATGACGTCTTGCGTTGTTTGACCCACTTTTTTTGACACGGCAATCCCATCTTTGAACAGAATAAAAGTCGGGATGCTTCTTACGGAATATTTTTGAGCTAATGAGGGCATATTGTCAACATTGACCTTGATTATCTGGCACGCTTTATTATTGTTTTGCGATATTTTATCAAGTATTTTTTCCATGGCTTTACAGTGAGGACAGCGATCCGCATAAAACTCAACAAACACCTTGGCACCGGTTTCAATTTCTTGCAAAATATCCTGTTCATTCAGCATATTTGTTTCGGCAATCATTATCATCAATCCTTTTATTTATATTTTATAATATTTAATGCGCTGTATATTTGTTTTGCTACAGCGCATTTATATTTTGCCCATAAACTAAAAAGATTAGATAAGTAAATAAGAACAATACCGCAATTTAAAAACAAATCAGTTAAATAATTTTTAGAATTTAAACTTTTTTCTAAGATAAATTTTTACCATAGCTGTCCTTCGCCCAACTCCAGAAAAAAATCTGAATTTTCAAAA
>CASEEB010000220.1 GCA_949286815.1 uncultured Eubacteriales bacterium
GTCTTCTTTATCCTCGCCGCAATCCATGACTATACCCCATACACAGCCGGCTCTGAATGTGAAATATGACTTGCCGTCTTTAGTTGGAGTATATTCAGCAATATTTTCCGCGTAAAATCCTCTTGTATCATGGTTTCCGCGTGAAAAAATGCAAGGTCGCGAGCCACCTGTAACACTTTCGCACAGCTTATATATCAAGTCAAAATTATCTATACTTCCGCTATGGTCCGGTATGTCGCCGTTAAGGATGAAAATGTCAGGCTTATCGTCAAAGTATCCGCCGGCCATTGCGGGAAAATCAAATATTCCATGAGTATCGGACAAATGATATATATTCACTTTTCCGCTTTTCGGAACAGGCTTAAAAGCATATCGCGCGCTCACCAGCGGCTCAGTTTCCGGAAAATACGGTTTTCTGTCTATGATTTTACGGTAACTGACTGTATACTCACCAGCTCTGTCAAGCTCGGCAGACGGAACGGTAACTCGGTGTATTCTTGTAGATGACCGAATAATACCGTTAGAGTGATCATAATAATCTATTCCGTTAACTGTAACCCAAAACAAAACATCGTTTTTTACCGGAACCATTATCTGATAATCTTTGCCAACAGCAAAAACCGCCGGACATGTTTTAAATTCCGGAAGAAGAGGAACTATGTTTTCCATTCTAACACCCCACTTTAATAACAGTAAGTTAGCAACTAAATATTAGTTTATATTCATTATTTATAATACAATTTATCAACGCTTCATAACTACATACATCATCGTCGCAAATAATGCCGCCGCGTGCAAGATCTTCAATCTCATGAAAATCAGAACCGGAAATTCCGGTAAGTCCATAGTGTTTTGCCCACATGTAAGCGAATTCATTTCGTGAATTATGATCATAGTGACCGTTGTGTATTTCTATTCCGTCAAGCAGCTCAGGATCAGTAACCCTCATGTTATTTCTAAAAGGATGCGCTTGGAAAACTTTCAGTCCGTCTGCACGCATCGCCTTTAGTCCGTCCGAAATAGGTATATACATTAGATTGTCGTGCTTAATGAAGTAATCAGGCTCGGCACCGTATACGAGATAATCTGTCTGATTTGCTTCGAAAAAGCGAAACTCACAACCGTAATACACTTCAAGCTCAAGTGGCTCTGCTGCTTGCAATGCCGCATAGTACCCTTCAACCTGCTTTTCAAGCATCTCACCAACGTTTTTATAATTGTTTACATAGCTCGGAATACAGTGATCAGTGATAACAATCCCTGAATATCCGGCGTTCTTATAAAGTCTTACAACATCCTTTGCGTCAATGTGACAGCATGCGCTCGATTCATTTGTGTGAACATGCAAATCGTATAATTTCATTTTAACCGCCGTTTCTTTTAAAATATTGATAGTAGGAACACTTTAGCATTCCGTTATATAGCTTTCTTGCTTTATCCGCTTTTTTTCCGTAATACCTCTCAAATTCATCGTCAGAGGTTATGATGTATATTTGCCAGGGAGAAAGGTTCGGGAAATTTTTACCGATTTTCTTATATAGTTCCCTTGCAGTACGCACATTTTCAAGGCGTTCTCCGTAAGGTGGATTGCAAACAATTGTAGTGCGCACTCCGTCGGACTGAATTTGCGTAGCGTCTTTTTTAAACAAAGCAACGTATTTTTCCATTCCGGAACGCTTTAAATTTGCCGCCGCTGTTTTAAGGGCGTTTCCGTCAATGTCGGAACCGAATGCCTTAAACTCACAATCCCTCTTTATTTTTGACTCCCCCTCTTCCCTGACGTTTTTCCAAATTTTACTGTCAAGGAAGCTATAACTTTCCGCTATAAAATGTCTGCGGAGTCCGGGCGGCGTATCAGTCATTATGAGAGAGGCTTCAATAGGAATTGTAGCAGAGCCGCAAAACGGATCCCAAAGGCGGACGTCCTCACGCGGACGCGCAATTTTGACTAATGCGGCGGCGAGGGTTTCCCGTATAGGAGCCTCGCCGGACTCAGTACGATATCCCCGTTTGTGAAGTGGTACTCCACTTGTGTCAATCATTATGCTTGCTTTATCATCAAGTATAAAAAATTCAACTGGGATTTTTGTTCCGGTTTCCTCAAACCAATCTATCCTGTAAAAATTTTTGAGTCTTTCAACTATTGCTTTTTTCACAATACTCTGGCAATCCGGGATAGAAAACAGCTTTGATTTTATCGAGTGACCTTTTACCGGGAATGCATCTTTCTTTCCGATAAAATGCTCCCAGGGCAATGATTTGACACCGTCAAAAAGCTCAGTAAAAGTTTCTGCGCTAAAAGTACCGACCTCAATATACACGCGCTCCGCAGTGCGCAATGAAATATTTACCTTTGCAAGTACTTCTGCGCTTCCCGTAAAAAACACACGTCCATCGATAGTGCCGGTTCTCTTGCCTCCACAGGCATCTATTTCCTCTCCGACAAATTTCTCAAGTCCAAACAGGCACGTTGCCGCAAAATTATAGTTTTCTGTCATATTCACCTCAAAAATATAGGGGAAACAGACAAAACATCCGATGATTTACCCTTTCAATAATTTACTTATCAGCTTCG
>CASEEB010000221.1 GCA_949286815.1 uncultured Eubacteriales bacterium
GTGCAGGATTTTCGCGGTGATAATCTTTATTTTCGCGGCAATTTCGGTTGTAATGTCCCTGACGGGCGGAAATCTTGACTGGAGATCTATAATTACCGCGGTGCTTTCATGGCTGTTTATAATCTGCCTTTGATTTTAACCTGTATATAACGGGCTTGCCATTAAAAATACGGCAAGCCCGTTTTATATGTATGAACTGTATTTTATTTTAGTTACCTCAGTCCTCAAGAGACGCAAGATAGTCTATGCAGCGCTTGACTTCAGATATGCCGTCAGGCGTCAGGCTTTCGCTTTCCACTACCATGAGCAGCCCCATGTCAATTGCCTTTTGTCTGACTGCCGCGACGGGAGCCTCGCCTTCGCCCAAAGACATTCCTCTTCCTCCGCGGTATCCGTCCTTGAGATGTATGACGTGTATTCTGTCCTTAAGGCGTTCAAGAACGGCAAGAGGATCAACTCCCGCGTTGAAGGCCCAGAATGTATCTATTTCAAAGTCTACGTTTGTGCGTTTTTCAAGCTCCGAGTGTATGGTGGAACCCCAGGGCATTACCTCAAATTCATGGCTGTGGTTGTGATATCCGAGCCTGATTCCCTCCGCGGCGAGTATAGGCTGCGCGTAATTGAGAACAGCGCAGAATTCCTCTATCTTGTCTAATGTGGACAGATCCGCTCCCGGAATGATATAGTTGGGATTCTGAATGGTCTTATGATATTTTATTGTCTGTGCGATATTTGTGGGTCTTAATTCTTCCCAACCGGAATGTGTGCCCGAGCAGGTGACGCCGTTGTCGTCCATCATTGCCTTTACATCTTCAGCGCTGTGACCGAAAAATCCGGCGAATTCAAGATATTTATATCCCATTTGCGCCACCTTGCTTATCGCGCAAGCAAGGTCTTTTTCCGTAATATCTCTTACGCTGAACAACTGCAGTCCGTAATTCTGTTTCATAATTGGTTTCCTTTCTATATAAAGATATTATATATTGTATTGCCGTTTGTACGGGAAAGGCTCCCGGTTTTAACGGTCAATTTTCGATTTTCGCACGAGTTAATTATACTATTAATAATAAAAATTGTCAATAATAATTCAGAGATTTTTTAATCTTTCCTCCGGTGTGAATGAAGAGTCGGGTAAGAAACTTTTTGAGGTTCGACGCGCGGCCGTCCTTCTGTGTTTTCTTAATCAGCGTTTTTTCTTAAACCAAACTTAATCTTTAAAAGTATCCTTGGCTGTTGACATATAGGGCGCTTTGTGATAAAATATATACAATGTGTACTTTGAGCGGAAAATTTATGGGGTGTAATATGTCTGAGACAATTAACGGGTACAAAGAACGTATAAAAAAACCGGAGTTGCTCTCGCCTGCCGGAAATTTTGAAAAGCTGAAGGCGGCAATTCTGTACGGAGCCGACGCGGTATACTGCGCGGGAAAAAGCTTTGGTATGCGTTCCGCCGCGGATAATTTTACAGTCGATGAACTGTATGAGGCGGTGGAATACACTCATGAGCGGGGAAAAAAGCTTTATCTGACGCTAAACACCATGCCGCATTACGATGAATACCCTGAGCTTGTGAACTTTATACTTTCTGTTAAAGACGCGGGAATTGACGCTTTTATAGTTGCCGATCTGGGAGTGATTGACGCTGTAAGAGAGCATATACCAAACGCTGAAATACATATATCCACGCAGGCGGGAATTGTTTCTCCCGCGACCGCGCTATCTTATGTGAAGTTGGGGGCAAAAAGAGTTGTGCTTGCAAGAGAACTTAATTTCACCGAAATTGACGCGATAAGAAAAGCTTTGCCTGAGAATATAGAAATTGAGGCGTTTATACACGGGTCAATGTGTGTTTCGTACAGCGGCAGATGTATGCTGTCAAATATGCTTGCGAAAAGAGACGCGAACAGGGGGTGCTGT
>CASEEB010000222.1 GCA_949286815.1 uncultured Eubacteriales bacterium
AATCCGACGGAAACTTCGGGTGAGGGCACGTCGGGCTCCGAGGGCACTTCGGACTCCGAGGAGACTACTACCGAGGAAGAAACCGAAGACCTCACTCCGAAGCTTACCGGAGAGAACGCGAAGACCATTGAGTACGCGGAAAGAATAGCGGGCGGAATCAATACGGGATATTCCGGCGCCACACGTTCACAGTACGCGATTACAAACAGAAACGCGGTTTTCAATTACAATCTGACCGCAAAAGACCGGAAGTATGTCTCGTCTCTGGAGAATACCAAAGGCGGGGTGTATCTTGAAAACACCATGGACGTTTTTGTGAAAACCAATGACGGAAAAGTATTTTATGCGTCCGACACGCTGAGCAGCGCGCGCGTCAACATTTACAGATTGGGGCACTATTATTACGACGTGCACATTTTGGACCAGGATTTCAGCTCTGTATCCGAAATTTCCGACAACGCGAAGGAAATTTCGATTTCACGAGCCACGGTCAACCAGATGTCAAGACCGGTTCAGAATGACGACGGATCCATAACGACCACGATAGAGAGTACCGCAGACCCGTATATAGTATTTCCGACCGCGCGTTTTTCAACAGAGGACTACAACGCGGTTGAGATTACTCTCAAATGCGAGTCCGCCTCAAGCGCGCAGCTTTATGTGGCGGCGGGCGGCAACAGTTTCAATGCGGATCAACTTATAGGGTTTTCGGTTACTCCCGGCGGAGAGTATATTACGTATGTAATTCCGCTGAGTCAGATACCGAATTATACGGGTAATGTCACCGGTCTGAGAATAGACATAGGAGGCTCTGTTGACGAGGTCATAGAAATCAAGTCGATGCGGGCTCTGAATGTCGATTTTTCCGGAGTGGCTGTTACTCTTGACCGGAACATACACGCGTATTCCGACAAAATGAACCAGGTTCTTCATTTTGTGACTACAGACCAGGTGGACAACATGACTTCATACGGAATGGTGACGAAAATATCCGCCGACAAAGTGGATAAGCTCATTGTCAAGGACGCGGGCGGAGAACATACCTCGATTGACGGAGTGGATTTCGACAGCGCGGAATATGTCGGTTTTGACATTAAGGACGTCGGTGTTTTCGGATATATTCTGCTTGCCGACGAATCGAGCGGAAAACTTACAGTTACGCTTGAGGACGGATATTACGTCATTACTCAGGAATATACCGTGCCGACGGGTACCGTATATGAAAAAGACGCGAATATATACATGGGACACAGACTTTATACCGACCGGAACCATACCTTTGACGAATTTCTGAACGAGGCTTACTGCGAAAGAAATCCGCTTGAGGAAGTGACTATAACTTCCGAGTCCGACGGGTCTGCGGTGCTCGGATACAATGTGTTCCGCGGAGCATACGGCTTCAAGGTCAACGGTACCGACTTCAATCAGGCTTATTACAACAATCCCGACAAGCACTATCAGGTGCATGCCTCGATAAAGGGCGATGACAGGGAAAGAAAAATATATGTATATTCGTACACAATCGCCGGAGCGCTTGAATGCGCGGCGCTGCTTGACGGCGACGGACTTATGCTGCCCGTAAAGCTTGAGGTCTGCAAAAACTTCCAGGGTGAAAACGAAGAGCCTTTGTATGACAAGGGCGACGCTTCGTACGGAGAGACTATTTTCCCGATGGTTATTGAGGCTGGCAGTGAAAATGAGTTTACCATTGTGAATATGTATCAGAACTGGGGCAAGTACCCGCTCAAGCAGTTGTCCTCAATTCAGTTTATAGCTCCGTATTACCATCTCTCCACGGGTGTTACCGAGACCAACTGCATCGCTCCGTATTATGTTTACGGAAAGGATCTCTGGACACTTCCCGATTTCCGTTCTATGTCGGCTCCGCTTTGGGCAGACCAGCCTCAGCACACCAGTGGCGGAAGACTGTACTTCTTGCAGTATACAACGTCGGACGGAAAGAAATACGCCACGGAGAGCGCTTCCAATATAATAGATACCGCGGGTCCCACATATTCCGACATATCTATGGATTATATATCGGACGATGGGAACATAAAGGTCACATACCGTCATGTTGAGATGCCCCAGACCGACGAAAACAGGACGTATTATGAGATAAGACTTGAGGTGCTGGGGGATATTGAGATAAGTGATTTCAAAGACAATTTCTCACTCTTCTCGTTTGACGGCCGCGCGGTGGTATATGATAAGCTCGGATATCTGAACGAAAATAACGAATGTGTCGTTGTTGACGCCAATAAATCCTCAAAAGCCAATTATATTACGCTTGGCAAAGAAGCGCCGTATTTTGACTATTATCTTTCATCCGCGGCGGATTACGTGAACTTTGCGCTCATAATCAAAAACTCGGATATAGTTGTCGGAGGAGAGAAGTTTGACGGTAACTTTGTTGTAAAGGATGTATTTGCCGGCGGACTTAACTACGGAAGTCTGACTCTGGATATCGACAATATAACTCTTAAAAAAGGCGATTATATTTCGATTGATATGATACTGATGCCTTGGGGTTCCCAGAACTCCGCGGATGATTCAAATGTCAGAAACGTAAGAGAGGACTCCTGCCTTGATCCTTACAGGATTACCGCTCAGACCGGTACGGTAATCGAGGACGCTTTTGTGCCCAAGGTAAAAAGCGAGGGAAATGTCGCGGAGTTTACACTGTCCGGCGGAGTCAACAACGCCGCGGTCAGAGTATACGGATTTGACAAGAACGCCGTCCCGGAGATTTACGAAAAGGTCGGCGGAGAATGGGTAAAGTATGAAGTGGCTTCCGCAAACGGGTATGACGGTTATACGGTGCACTATGACGGAGACGGAACCTTCTCATATTCGTTTATAATCAATATGGACAACGCGGACGAAAGAACTTTCAGAGTGGAAATCAAATGATTCAGTATAGCTGATTGACAAAAACCCCTTAACCGATATCATAAGGTCCGTATGCCTTCGGATATTGTTAAGGGGATTTTGTCTGTGTTATTTTGTTTTATTTATCCCGCTTTTTTGTCAGACGGTTGCACAGCAGAACTCCGACAAAGAGCAGTACGGGAAACGCGGTTGCCGCCAGGAATCCCGTTTTGAGCGGGGAAGAGGTGATGTCGGATATGAATCCCACGGCGGACGGTCCCGCGGCGCACCCGAGGTCTCCCGCTAAGGAGAGGAAGGCGAACATGGCAGTGCTTGCGCCGGGACATTTAACCGTGGCAAGACTGAAGACTCCCGGCCACATTATTCCGACCGAAAATCCGCATAGTCCGCATCCGATAAGTGATACAAACGGGTTGGGCGCAAGCGCGGTGATAAGATAACAGATTATGCAGAGAACACTGCTTGCCATTATCATCCTGCTCAGATCGGTTTTCTGTGTCATTTTTGAATATATAACTCTGGAAATACCCATCATAAGCGCGAACATGCAAGGTCCCGCCAGGTCTCCCAGGGTTTTGGCGTATTCCGCGAGAGGAGAGGACAACAGCGCGGACTCGGCAAACGCGCTCGCCCATTGACTCATACTTTGTTCCGAAGAGCCGGAGAGGAACATCAGTGCCAAAAGCAGCCAGAAAATTCCGGACGAAAAGAGTTTTTTTAACGAGGAGCCTCCCTCTTCTTCGCTCGGAAGCTGATTTATCGGTGTTTTCATAAAGTAAAACGCGTTGAACAGAGGGACAAGCGCCCATATCAATGAAAGAATTTTCCAGTTTTCTATTCCGGCAGTGACAAAAAATACGGTGGAGGCAATTATGACAAACATATGTCCCCAGCAGTAAAACGAGTGGAGAAAGCCCATTGAAGCGGCTTTATGTTCGGTCGGACAGGATTCCACTATGGGACTGACCAATACTTCTATGAGTCCTCCGCCCAAAGCGTATATTAAAATCGACAGGCATATCCCTATGTAAGGGTCGGGTAAAAGCTCCGGGAGCACACTCAGACCGGCAAGTCCGAAAGCGCAGAAAAAATGCGCGGCGACTATGCATGGACGATATCCGATTTTGTCAACAAACTTTGCGGCGACAAAATCGACGACAAGCTGAAACAGAAAGTTTATCGTGACAAGAAGTGTGATTTTTGACAGCGGTATGTTATATGTGGATTCAAATGTCAGAAAAAGCAGCGGAGCAAAGTTGTTGATTATCGCCTGAGTTATATAACCGATGTAACAGGCGGTCATCGTATGTTTGAAACTTTTCAGATATTTCATATTGAGCCTTTCAGTATACCAAAAACGCTTTGATAATTGTATCATACCGGTATTTTTTTGTCAATAACAAAGTATAAAAAAATTCGGCTTTTTTAGGATTTTATTTCTGTCAGAATCCAATGAAAATTTTTAACGATTTATATAAATTCCGAGCCTATAAATTTATGAAAATATTTTGAACGCCGCGTTTACGGCAACGCAGAGCACAATTCCCGTGACGGTGGGTATAAGTACCGAAAGAGCGGTGACAAGGAAGCTTTTGCTTTCTTTTTTTATTGTAAGAACCGTGGTGGAGCAGGGCCAGTGGAACATGGTGAAAATCATTGTGCAGAGCGCGGTAGATATCGTCCAGCCGTTTGAGACCAGCATATTTTTCAGCTCGGCGAGGCTTTCATATTCAATTAACATGCCTTGAGACATATATGCCATAAGCATTATCGGTATTACGGTCTCGCTTGCGGGAAAACCGAGGATAAACGCCATGAGAATTATGCCGTCAAGTCCCATTATTTCGGCAAACGGGTCCAGAAATCCGGCGAAGTGCGAGAGCAGAGTGATATCGTTTACTTCGGTGTTTGCCATTATCCATATGATGACCCCCGCGGGTGCGGATACCGCCGCAGCCCTTCCGAGGACGAACAGAGTGCGGTCAAAAATTGAGCGCACCAAAACCTTTCCGATTTGAGGGCGTCGGTAGGGAGGCAGTTCAAGTGTAAATGACGACGGAACGCCCGCAAAAACGGTTGATGACAATATTCTTGAAATTAAAAACGTAAGGAGTATACCCGATATTATCAGCAGCGTAAGTATAAATGCCGCGGAAATTGAAGAGAAAATTCCGGCGGAGCTGCCGACAAAAAACATGCCTATGACGGCGATAAGAATTGGAAAGCGCCCGTTGCACGGCACAAAGCTGTTCGTAATCATGGCTATTATCTGTTCTCTTTTGGAGTCGATTATCCGGCATCCCACAACTCCCGCCGCGTTGCAACCGAAGCCCATACACATCGTGAGAGCCAGTTTTACGCAGGTTTTGCATTTTTTGAAAGGTTTATCGAGATTGTACGCGACTCTGGGCAGATATCCGGAGTCTTCGAGCAGAGTAAAGAGCGGGAAAAATATCGCCATTGGCGGGAGCATGACCGAAACCACCCACGCGAGCATTCGGTACGCACCGAGAATCAAAGCGCCGGAAAGCCATTTCGGAGCGTTGAGATAATCAAACAGCAACAGCAGCTTATCCTGAATATAAAACAGGAATTCCGACAGAAGCGAGGACGGGTAATTCGCTCCGTTTATGGTGAGCCAGAATATAAACAGCAAAAGCAAACACATAATCGGATACGCGCTCAGTCGCCCGGTAAATAACTTGTCAAGCTTTCTGTCTGTTTTGTCGTAGTCTTTTTTTTCATATGTTACAGATTTCTGAGCGATTTTTGCGGATTCTCCGACAAGTGTTGAAATTATCATGCCGCATAAGTCGTCTTTGCCTATACCGCTGTCGGATAAAAACGACAATGCCTTTTCCATGGCTTGCTTTATTTCCGCGTCCTGAGTGATGTCCTCTCCGAAAAAAGAGATAATCTCATCCCGCATAGACCCGTCAAAGTCCAACAGCCTTAAAGACAGCCACCGGGAGTTTATGCGACCGGAGGTTTTCTTTTCGACACAGGGCTGAAGTATCTCTATCGCTTTCTCGATTTCCGGACAGTATTCTGTTTGTCCGGGTTTTGTGCCGTGCTCGTTATGCGTCGCGTCCGCAATCGCTTTTTTCAGCGCTTCAAGACTTTTCTTTTTTCTCGCTACTGCGGGTACCACTGGTACGCCAAGCTCAGAGGAAAGTTTTTTGCAGTTTATTTTTATATGTTTTTTTGCCGCTTCATCCATGAGATTTACGCAGACAATGACCTTAGAGGTTATTTCAAGGGTCTGGAGCACAAGATTCAGATTGCGCTCAAGGCAGGTCGCGTCACAGACAAGAATTACCGCGTCGGGCTCTCCGAAGCAGATAAAATTGCGTGCGACCTCCTCCTCGGGTGAATGTGCCAAAAGCGAATATGTGCCGGGGATATCGACAAGCACGTAAGTCTCGCCGTCTATCGAAAGATATCCTTGCGCGTTGGTTACCGTTTTCCCCGGCCAGTTTCCGGTATGCTGATTCATTCCCGTCAGCGCGTTGAACACCGTACTTTTTCCCACGTTGGGATTGCCGGCTATGGCGACGCACATGTCCTGCGGTGACTGTTTTATTACCGTCAGCCCGATGTCGGATATCTCCTTGCCGGTTGAGGTGTGAGTAAGTCCCATATTAATCTCCCATGCTGCCTTAAGGCAGCGTAAATAGATATAAAAAATTTTCGGTTTCGCAAAGCGAAACAAATTCGCAAAGCGAAACAAATTCGCAAAGCGAAACAAATTCGCAAAGCGAAACAAATTCGCAAAGCGAAACAAATTCG
>CASEEB010000223.1 GCA_949286815.1 uncultured Eubacteriales bacterium
GTGAAGGGTGTAAAACCAAGCCGAAATTGGTTGATAATCAGTAGACACACGGCTCCGACAAGACTGCTGAGAAAAGTAAAAATAAATGTGGCGCCGATACCGCTGCCGCTTTGCTGCTGATATTGTTTATTGAATAAAAATTGAATTCCGAATAAAATTACCGAAAGGGTTAATAAACCGTAGTACATTTCAAAGTTTCCTTTACGTCTGGCTGTAAAACTATATACAATTATACCATGTTAAAAACCGGGCGTAAATGGAATTATACCATAAATATATGGAATTATTCTTGACAAATCCGAAAGGTTCGGGTATAATATTCGGTATATATGACCTTTGGAGGATTAAAGTTTGAAGGATAATAATATCTGTAAATTCAATATCAATGAATCGGGCAATATTGTTTGCTCCAGATTTGTTTTTGAAACACAGAATTCACAGGCAAATCCCAACTTTTATGATGATCATGTTTTGGGAATCATAATAAGCGGAAGGGCTTTATTTACATTGAACGAGCGCCAAACCGAACTGAATTGCGGCGATATTTTTATTGTAAGAAAAGAGAGAGTATTTTCATTAGAGAAGCGTGGCGAACTCGAATATTCATATATATGCTTTCACGGCAGACGGGCGGACGAACTGCTCGAACGGGTCGGAATAAACGGGGAATTCTGTGTTTATAAAGGTTATGGATATCTTGCGGATTTCTGGATGGAAACCATATATAAATCGGAAGATAAAAATCTTGACCTATTCAGTGAATCGGTAGTATTGTATACGCTTGCGCATTTGAGCACGGTTAAGAAACAGCAAAGCGACCGTATGGCTCGGATTCTGAAAATAATAGACGAAAATTTTACGAATCCGGAATTTACACTGTCAAGCCTTGCGGAACAGATTGGTTATAATGTAAAGTATCTTTCCTCTTTATTCAATAAAGAGCAGGGTGAGCCATTTACGCAATATTTGCGTGAGTTACGCATCAAGCGTGCGCTTTTTTTAATGGAACAGGGGCTCGTCAGTGTGAAAAATATCGCCATTCTTTCAGGTTTCGGCGATGCTTTATATTTTTCTAAACTTTTCAAGCAGGTCTATGGTGTATCGCCGAAAAAATATATTGAAAAATTATCCGAAGCGACCAAATTGCCGGATGGTTCAAACTGATATTTATCTTTGTCGGAGCGCTTTTGTTGTGGTGTTATATATAGGTCAAGAGAGTGAAAGTCGGTATATTTAAAAAAAGCATTGGCAGAGGTTGAAATTTTAAGCAAAATATGTTATAATATTGATATATACAATGTAAAGAACTCAAAAAATAAAGTTTACCGTTTTGTATACAGGGTGAAGTTGCTGTATACGGCAGTTTTGCTTTTGCAAAACCGTAAGGCGGTCTGAGACCGGAGTGGGACAAGTTGAAAAAGGGCTTTACGCTCAGGTTATAAAAGTATAAAATATTCATTTTGTTAACGGACAGGGATTATGAGATTAAAATATCTGGAATGCGGTAAAATAATTAATACCCACGGAATCGCGGGCGAGGTGAAAGTAGAGTCCTATTGCGATACGCCGCGGATTTTATCCAACCTTAAAATCGTTTTTTATAAAAAAGGTGATGATCTGTGCGGACTGAAAAATTTAGGAGCGTATGTGCACAAAGGTTTTGTTATTATGAAACTTGAGGGAATTACCGATATAGACACCGCGTCATCCTACAAGGGCAGAATTCTTTATGCGGACAGAGAGGAATTTACACTTAAAGAAGGCAGCTTCTTTTTGGCTGATCTTATCGGTCTCGATGTTATTGACAACAAAAGCGGTGAGGTTTACGGAAAAGTCACGGACGTTATAAACCGAGGGGCGTCGGACATCTATGTGGTAGAAACTCCGCAAGGAGAGAAGATGGTTCCCGCCGTAGAGGAATTTATTAAGAAAGTAGATATTGACAGAGGGATATTTGTAGAGCCTATAGAGGGACTTTTGCGGGATTGAGCTCGGACTTGAGGATTATTTATGGTGAGGTTTGATATAATGACGCTGTTTCCGGAGCTTGTCGATTATGTCCTCGGAGAAAGTGTTATAGGCAGAGCGAGAAAAAACGGAAAAATCAGCGTAAATACTTATAATATCAGAGATTATTCGGAAGACAGGCATCGGCGTGTGGATGATACGCCATACGGAGGGGGAAAGGGTATGCTTATGATGGCTCCTCCCATTTACAATTGTTATGAATCCATAATCAATGAGCAGAGAAATTCCGGTTACTCTCCGGATAAGCGCCGAGTGATTTATATGTCCCCGTGCGGAAGCCTTTTTAATCAGAAAAAGGCGGAGGAACTTTCCGAATATGATAATATAATAATTCTGTGCGGGCATTATGAGGGCGTCGATTTCAGAGTGATTGAAGAAATCGTCGACGAGGAAATCTCGATAGGAGATTATGTGCTGACCGGTGGAGAAATTCCGGCATGTATACTTACCGACTGTGTCAGCCGGCTTGTGCCGGGGGTGCTCTCCGACCCGGAATGTTATGAAAATGAAAGCATATCTTCCGGTATGCTTGAATATCCGCAGTATACAAGACCTTATGAATTTCACGGCGTAAAAGTGCCGGATGTGCTGATTTCGGGTCATCACGCCAATATTGAAAGTTGGCGCAGGGAAGCTGCGAGGCGAATCACACTTGAGAAAAGACCTGACCTGTTGGAAAAGTAAACATTTGTCCGTAAATATATCAGTCAAAAGGAGGTGAACGTAAGATGACTACCGATACAAACAGCAACAAGAGCATAGAAAAAAACAGCATCGGCGGAAAAGGCGGGAAAACGGTAAAAAGAAAATCGCGCTCGCTTATAGTACATTATCTGAATATGTTTACCGCCTTTATATATTCTTTGTTCAGACAGGGCAGGATAGGGCGCTTTATCTCCGGAAACGATGATTTTTTTGAAGAAAGCTACGTGGGGCATTTGCTTGAAGGCGGAAAATCCGGCAAAAACCGTAAAAGACCGCTTGCCGCGGCGCTTGAAAACGGTTTCGCGGCTAAAAGAGTCAAAAAAACCGGATATTCGCTGCTTACTATGTCCTGCAATGTATACGGACTTTTCTTCCTTGTATACGGGGCGGCGACCGTGATTTTATATTACGCGCTGCTGTTTATAACTAACGAATATAACAACGGGGTAGGCGGTCTGCTTACCGGAGTATCGGTGATAATCTGTTCGCTTCCGCTTATAATGAAAAATTGTTCCGTGGCGGAAACGCTTCGTACAAGCCGTCTGGGACGCAGGTTGGTGTTTAACTATTTCTGCATACCCGAAGAGAATCTGAATCTTGAGAAAAAGCTCGGCGGAACGGCTTATATGCTGGTTGCCTCGTTCGCGGGTCTTGCTTTCGGAGCGTTGACGTATTTTGTTCACCCGCTGTACCTTCCGTTGCTGTTTGTCGCGCTGGCCATATTGTTTACCGTCCTTGCAAGTCCCGAGACAGGGGTTATAATTACGGTGACATTTGTCCCGTTTTTAAGGTATTTGTCAATATCATATGAAATTCTGATACTTATGATGGGGATCACGACGCTGTCTTATCTGCTGAAGATATTGAGGGGAAAAAGGACTATAAGTTTTTCACCGGCAGGCGTTATGGTTATCCTGTACGCCGCTTCGATAATTATTTCGGGGATAAATTCGGAAGCCGGTTATAAGGCTTTTGTACAGTCGCTTGCCAGCGCGTTTATAATTCTCGGGAGCTTTTTTATGGCGCATAACCTGATGCGCTCTGATAAAAAATCCGATGTATGCGTAAAGGTTCTTTCGTTTTTGGTTGTCTTTATATCTGTTTTGGATTTGGCTCTTCTTTATTACTCGGCTGTTTCGGACGGTTTGATTTACTCTGTCAGAAATCAGTTCAAAGTTGTCCTGAGCGAGAGCGCGGCGGATGTTACTTACGGAGTGGAAATATTCGGGCTGTTTGCCGCCATGGTATCGCCCTTGCTTATTTCAAAATGCTTTTCACAAAAGCGGATTTACGGTGTTGTCTCGACGCTGCTGTGCTTTATGACAATATTGTGCAATACTTATCTGTCGGGCAGCTATGAGAATCTTGTGGCGCTTTGCATAGGAGTTGTGCTTTATTTGATTTTATACGGGCATAAGACTCTGACCGCTGTTCTGATTATCGCTCTGCCGGCGTCTGCGTTTCTGATAATGTATCCGTATTTTTTAAATCATTTCGGCTTCAGACCGTTGGGAGAATTTTTAAATAAGTATCTGCCGGGAATCGACTCTTCTTCTCCGTATGTCGGAGAGATATCGTCGTGTGTGCTTGATATGATAGGCGACGGGCATCTTGGCGGCATAGGCGCCGGGGACTATGCGTTTGGACGTGTCTTTCCACGTTACGCAAACGCGGTTTCAGCGTCGGCGTCGGATCCGGGAACTTTGTATATGCAGGTTTTGTGCTGGTCCGGCGTCGTAGGCTTTTTGATATTTGCGGCGTTTATACTGTTCCTTGTCCGCTCAGGTCTCGGGTATATAAAAATTTCGTCTGACAGTCGCGCGAAATCGCGCACGTTGGCGCTGTTTTGCGGGTTTATAACGGCTCTTCTTTACGGAGCGGTGAGTTGCATATGGAGTGACACCGGAGGTTTTTATATTTTCTGGTTGATTGCCGGTATGCTCTCGGGAAGTGTCAGCTCGGGACACGAAAAAGAAAAGCAGAAAGAAGCGTACATGGGTAAGTCGCCCAAGGACACGGATATTTCTTTAAAGTCTTTATATTGATACTGAGTATCTGATTTATTTGGAAACAGATCTGCCGCATCCGGCGGAAAGGGGAGGAATTCGTATGGGAGAAAACAGAAAGCAGAACAACGATGAGTATAAGGATCTCAGACAGGCTGACAGCGAGAAATCCGACAGTATAAATTCATTGCTGTCCGCGGCAAACGGGGCTGATTTTCTTCAGAAAGAAAAAAGAATGCGCGAAAAGGAGAGGGGAATAACCGTAGCCACGAAGGTGACAAAAACCGAGATATCCCCCGTGCTTGATGTTTTGATCTCTTTGCTTTTGCTCCTGTTTATCGCGGCGATAATCGCCGGAGCTTATTTCGCGTTCAGATATTTTTCAAACGATTATGAGGAAAGGACAGTGGTGTATTATTTTTTGACGGATGTTGACCCCGGTATGACGGATGAGGAATCCGGGTTTAGGGGCGAAGACGTATATTTTGACATTGATGAAGGAACCACATTGTTTTTCGGTACCGTGACGGGTATTCAAGAGGGCATCGAAGTGACAGAAAACGGCGACGCGGGAAATTACGACGCAACCGGTGTTATAATAAAAATCAGAGTGAATGCCAAATTCAGAGAGGGAGAAGGATATACTCTTGACGACAGCAGACTTGCGGTAGGCAGTCAGTATACTTTGCGTTGTAACGGACATGAATATTCCGGAAGTGTGGTTGAACTGTACGAGGAAGCGTCCTGACCTTTTGTCTGTCGGATCTATGTTTGCAACGAATGCAATATTTCGGAAAGGATAGTACCGTGCGTGAAGCAAAGATTGCTTGAGAGCGGATGTTTTGATGAGTATGGATAACGGTAAATTCAAAAGAAAAATAAATGCGTTTGATATTTTTGTCATTTTTTTGGTACTCTGCCTGTTGGGTACTCTGATTTTCAGAATGTACAGAGGAGTCGCGCGTGAAAGAAACAATGAAAAAGCCGAGTTCATTATGCAGTTTGACTGTAACGAAGGCTTTGACAGTATGTCCGAATACGTAAAGGAGGGTGACAGGGTATATCTGTCCTCCTCGGGTACATTGTTGGGATATATAATTAAAGACAGTGAAAATACGGGAAACGCTCTGTATGAAAATAATACGGTCGGTACGGAGCAAACTTCGGAGTCGGCAAGCGAAAATACCGAGGAAGCGGGCACGGACACGGATCGGCTGAATTCGGCGGACAGTGAAAAAAACGAGGAACTGACTACTATGGATATGTCATATAATGTAGTAAGCTTATCGGGAGAGATGAGACTGAACGGAAACCTGCAAAGAAGCTCCGGCGGCAATTATTTTGTTTTGGAGGATGTAAATATTACTGTCGGCAGCAGACTTACGGTATATACGGATAACGTTGAATTTACAATCACTGTTGTGGATATCCGGGAAATTGAAGAATAATGGAAAAGTTTAGTGAAACCATATGTTTTTTGGCGGACACTTGTATATTATGTAAAAAATACAGTGAAAAATATGTGAAATATTTTTCACATTGACTCTTGATTTTAATTCTGTTTTTTGATATACTATAAACAGTGGTTATTATACTTTGTACGTTTTCATACAAGTCAGAAAGTGTATTGTGTCCGGCGCCTGTTATTTAATAATGTTCTTTTTCGCGTGTGAATTTTTGCGGTATGCGGAAAAGAAAATGATCTAAGAGGAGTATTTTTAGCAAAATGAAATCTCGCGAAGTGGTTATTACAAATTCAAGCGGTCTTCATGCAAGACCTGCCACCTTTTTTATTCAAAAAGCGAACTGTTACAAATCAACTATTTTGGTTGAAAAGGATGACAGAAAGGTAAATGCCAAGAGTCTGCTTGGTGTTCTTTCTCTCGGAATAGCAAAGGGTATGACAATTAATATCATTGCCGACGGTCAGGATGAGGATGTCGCGCTGGACGGTCTTGTTTCTCTTATAAATTCCGGATTTAATGAATAATTGAATTAAAAAATAATACATGTATGTGATCGGCGCAGAAAGAAATTGCCTTGTGTAAGGTTATTGTTCTGCGCCGTTTGTTGTCAGGTTTTGAATGACCAAAGGGGGAATGTTATGCCGCAAACCGGCGAAGATATCAAACGGCTTCTTGAAAAAGCGAATACTCTTCCGCAAAGACCCGGCGTTTACATTATGAAAAACGCCGGTGGTAATGTCATATATGTGGGTAAGTCAAGAAAGCTTAAGAACAGAGTCACCTCATATTTCAGGAACGGAGATAAGACTCCGAAAACCGCAAGGATGGTGTCGTCTGTGAGAGAATTCGACTATTATGTCTGCGACACGGAGATTGAGGCGCTGACCCTTGAAAATACACTGATAAAGCAATACAGTCCGAAATACAACATTAAACTGAAAGACGCGAAATCATATCCTTATATAAAAATTACCGATGAAGAATATCCGAGACTTGTGATGACGAGAAAAAGGGACGACGATAAATGCAAATATTACGGTCCTTATTCTGGCGTATCGACTGTTTTTTCGGTAATAAACACATTGTCAGCGGCGCTGGGACTGCCGAACTGCAAGAAAAAATTTCCCGCGGATATAGGAAAAGAGCGTCCGTGTATGTATTATCAGATGAAAAAATGTTGCGGAGTATGTACCGGAAATGTCAACGCCGCGGAGTATGCCGAAAAAATAAAATACGCGTCGGATATCCTGAGAGGGAACACCGCTGTTGTCAGGCGTGAGCTTACAGATAAAATGTACAGGCTGGCACAGGAGGAAAGATTTGAGGCCGCCGCGAAATGCAGGGATACCATTAATGCGCTTGAAAAACTGAGTCAGAAGCAAAAAGTGGTTGCCGCACCCGGGGTGGAGCACGATGTAATAGGGATGTATGCGGACGATATTTGCACATCGGTTTCTGTTTTTTATATAAGAGACGGCGCGGTGAGCGACAGAAGCGAATATGTTTTCGGCTCGGACAGAATTGTGGATGAAAGCAATATAAGTTCGTTTATCTGCGAGCACTACAGGATACGTGAGTATATACCGAAAGAGATATTGATATCATTTCCGCTTGAACCGGAGGAAAAAGAGCTTATATGCGAATATCTTACTTCGCTTGCCGGTCATAAGGTGACGCTCAGGACACCGGAGCGAGGAGATTTAAAAACTCTTTGCGAGATGGTTAAGGAAAACGCCGCCGAGAAGGCAAAGCTGTACAGAATCGAAAACGAAAAGGATGACAGGGTGCTTTTGCGGCTTGCTCAGCTTCTCGGACTTGAGGTGTATCCCGAAAAAATAGAAGCATATGATATATCAAATCTCGGTAAAGAGCACATAACCGGAGGAATGATAGCCACGGAACGGACAAGATTTTTAAAGTCCGCGTACAGAAGCTTTAAAATCAGGAGTCTCTCCGATAAGACAGATGATTATACCGCTATGAGGGAAATGCTGAGCAGGAGACTGGATCATCTTTCGGACGACGACGGAGCTTTTTCGCAGGCTCCGGATCTTATTTTGCTGGACGGCGGAAAGGGGCATGTTTCGGTTATCAGAGAGCTGTTGCTGGAGAAAAATATCGACATTCCGGTGTACGGAATGGTAAAAGACGACTTTCATAAGACAAGGGCTCTTTGCAGCGACTGCGAGGAAATAAGCATAGCCAAGGAAAATTCAGTATTTGTGTTTATTTATAAGATACAGGAAGAGGTACACCGATTTACGGTTTCGCGTATGACCGACGCCAAGAGAAAAACTCTGACGACATCTTCTCTGACAAAGATAAGCGGAATAGGAGAGGCAAAAGCCAAAATACTGCTGAAAAGCTTCGGCGGTATATCCGGCGTTAAGAACGCGAGTGTGGAACAGCTTGCCGCGGTTAAAGGAATCAGCGAAAGAGACGCCCGAAATATACGGCAATATTACGACGGTGAAAATACGGACGAAAGGAATTAAACAATATGATGCGGGTTATAACCGGACGCGCTAAGGGGACGAAGCTTTATGCTCTTGAGGGTCTTCAGACAAGACCTACGTCGGAGAGAGCCAAGGAGGGTTTGTTTTCCATGATTCAGTTTGATATCGAGGGCAGAAAAGTACTTGATCTGTACGCGGGTACGGGGCAGCTTGGAATTGAGGCTTTGTCACGCGGAGCAACCTATGCCGTGTTTGTGGACAAATCGAAGGACGCGTCTGAAGTTATAAAAAAGAATCTTGTCAAAACCGGGCTTGAACAAAGCGGTAAAGTAATTTGCGGCGATGTCGCCGCTTTTCTGAAAGCTGATTCGGAGAAATATGATATTGTTTTTATCGACCCTCCGTACGACTTGCGCGTCGTGCCGTCAGCGCTTGAGTCGCTGCTTGAAAATAAACTGCTGAAGCCGACTTCGGTTGTTGTTTGCGAGAGCAGAGAAAAAGATGTGCTTGAGGGACATGATGAGCTTAATAAATATTTTGAGGCTTTAAGAAAAGCAAGTTACGGAATTGCGAATATTACAATTTTTAAGATGAGAACGGAGGACATTTGATGAATGCTTTGATACCGGGAAGTTTTGACCCGATAACCCTGGGGCACCTGAATATCATAGAACGCGCTTCCCCTATGTTTGAGAAAATATACGTCGCCGTGATGAACAACGATTCCGGCGATTATGACAAAAGCCTTGTCTCAAAGAAAAATATGTTTGACGGAGAACAACGGCTCGAAATGGTAAAGCTTACGATTGAGGGAACAGATAACGCTTTTGCCGTGTATTATCCCGGAAGACTTATTGATTTTTGCGACGAGTATGATATTTGCGCGGTAATAAGGGGAGTAAGAACGGCGAAGGATTTTGAGTATGAAATGATACATGCCGAATGGAACCGTAAGCACAATAAAAAAGCTCAGGCGCTTTTTATGCCCGCGGACGAAAAGTTCGATTATATTAGCTCTACCGCAGTGCGTAAAATAATTGCCGAGAAGAAGGATTATTACAGATTGCGCGGAATGCTTGCGGAAAAGGCGATTGACTATATATCAAATTGCTTCGGAATAGAAGAATAAATTTCGGTAATTCTGTTTGGTTGCAACGATGACCGCCTGTGTGACATGTTTAGGCGATTTTTGTCTGTAAATCAGATAAAAATAATGTCAGATTTTAAAATAATCCGTAATTTTAAGAAAAGTTAATACTCGGTTTACGTTTTTAAGTTATTATAATATCGGAGATTGCCGTTTTCGGAATTTTTCGGACATATGTATCCGTGCCGAATCGGAGATTTACATTTTCTTAAGTCAGAATGGCAGACAATTTTTTTAAAGAACCTTGAGGGACAAAAAGAAAAAGGAGTGAATTTTATGACGTTAAAAAAGAGTGTGCTTGCGAATATGATAGTATCGTTGATATTCGGAGTGTTGCTGGGCTTGGTTTTGCTTATTATAGCAGAAAATGTTTTGGTTACGGATCTGATTAAATGGGCATTGATAATAACCGGTATTATTATAATTATTACAAACATTCCGTCACTTGTCGCCGGAATTGTGAATATAAACACAAAGGTTGGCGTACTTGACATTATTTTTTCGGTTTTCGGAATACTGTTCGGCGCACTCATGATAATTATGCAGAACAGCGTCATTACCATCCTTGTCGCGGTTTACCTTGTAATATTTCCCATCGTCAGAATACTTATCGCTCCCGATAAGGCGAATCAGCTTAAAAGTCAGTGGCTGAAAATTCTTATAGGCATACTTTTGTGGGTGTTTCTCCCCGGAATTATGGGCGCGGCAAACAGTATTGTTCTTTTGCTTATCAAAATCGCGGGATGGGCGGTTATAGGTATTTCGATAATCTCGTTTATAATATCTCTTATTACTTTTATTGTAGCGCTGAAAAAGGTTGAAAAGCTGAAAAGTCAGACCGAGCCGGATTTTGTGGAGACGACGGCGGAAGAAAAATAATTTAAATGAAAAACGGCGGTGTATTGCACAGGACCGCCGTTTTTCTGTTGCAAAGCGGAAATTTCAGACAAAACAGACTTTACGGAAATTATGTAAAATGATTACATGATTTTTTAATCTGAAATTTAAATGCCCGGCATATAAATTCATGTTCGGCTCATAGAATTAAAGGGTCGCAAATCCGAAAAAATTTTTCAATAATTTGTATGATTCCTATTGCAATTTTAAAACGTGTATGATATAATTTGTACAACCTTAAAAACCGAAAGGATATATTTTTATGGATATCAGGCAGATTACAAATGAATTTAAAAATCCGTCAGGATTATACAGAGGCAAGCCTTTCTGGTCATGGAACGGCGAACTCAGGGAAGACGAGCTTATCCGTCAGGTTGACGTGATGAAGGAAATGGGATTGGGTGGATTTTTTATGCACTCAAGAGCCGGACTCATCACTGAATATCTCGGAGAAGAGTGGTTTGAGCTTACAAACGCGGTGGCTGACTACGCGGAAAAGGTGGGCATGGAAGCCTGGCTTTACGACGAAGACAGATGGCCTTCGGGAAGCGCGGGAGGCAAAGTTACCGTTGACCCTCAGTACAGAATGAAATCACTGTACATATACGAAATGCTTCCGCAGGCATTTGAGTGGAAAGACGACACATACGCGGTGTTTGTGGCTAAGCTTGACGGGCTTTCGATGTGGAGCTACAAGAGAGTGGAAAAGGGAGAGGATATCGACTCGCTTATTGCCGAAGAGGAGAAAAAGGTATCCGACCGTCCCGGAGTCTGGAAAGTGCTTCGTTTCGCTATAGTCCCGGATCCGTGCAATTCAAATTATAACGGCACTACATATATTGACACCATGAGCGTCAAGGCAGTGCGCAGATTTATCGAGCTTACGCATGAACAATACAAGAAAAAATGCAAAGACAGGCTTGGAAAATCAATAAAGGGAATATTTACCGACGAGCCCCACAGAGGTCACGCCATGGATTTCCGCAGTGAGGAAAACGGAGTAATAAGCTCTGCTATGTGCTGGACCGATGATATTTTTGAGGAATTTGAAAAGAGATACGGATACGACGCGCTTGCCTGCATCCCCGAACTGTTCTACTGGCCGGAAGGGTGTAAGGTGGCAAAGGTCAAACTTCATTATTTTGATTTGGCAAACAATCTGTTTGTCGAAAGATTCGCAAAGCAGATAAACGATTGGTGCAAAGAAAACAATATTATATTTACCGGTCACGTGCTTCACGAGGATTCACTTACAAATCAGACAGTTCCGAACGGCTCTCTTATGCGTTTTTACGAGGAAATGGGTTGTCCGGGCATAGACATTCTTACCGAGGGCAACCGCTGCTATTGGGCGGCAAAACAGCTTCAGTCGGCGGCGCGTCAGCTTGGCAAGACATGGATGCTGTCGGAGCTTTACGGCTGTACGGGATGGCAGTTTAACTTCAAATCTCATAAGGCGGTGGGAGACTGGCAGGCTTTGTTCGGAATCAATCTGCGTTGTCAGCATCTGTCCTGGTATACCATGGAGGGCGAGTCAAAGCGTGACTATCCGGCGTCAATACTTCACCAGTCGCCGTGGTATCCCTACTATGATAAGGTAGAGTCATATTTCGGTCGCTTCGGGCTTGTTATGAGCGAGGGCAGTGCCGCGTGCGACGTGCTTGTGATAAATCCCATCGAGTCTGTATGGTGTCAGACTTATCTCGGATGGGCAAGATGGATATCAAACGCTTCTCCCGATATAGAGCCGTATGAAAAAAGATATGTCGAGCTGTTCCATATGCTTATCGACAACCATATTGACTTTGACTACGGCGAAGAGGATATGCTGGGCAGATTGTTCGCGATAGAAAAGGACGCAAACGGAAAAGCCGTTCTTGCGGTGGGCAAGTCCCGTTATCATGTTGTGGTAGTCAGCAATATGCTTACCATTCGTCCCTCAACCGTTTCTATCCTGAAAGAATTTATAAAGCAGGGAGGAAAAGTCATACTCGCGGGAGATTATCCCATGTACTGCAACGCGGAAGCTTTTGACGGTCCTTTCCCGCTTGAAAAGGGTTCCGTAACCGTTCCTTTTGAGGAAAACGCAATTGTAAACGCGATAAGAGAATTTTCTGAGGAGTATATAAGCATTACCGACAAAGAGGGCAATGTTCTCAAGGATGTGCTTGTACAGGCAAGGCATGACTTCGGAGGCGACGGGGACGCGTTTGTCATTCTCAACGCCGACCGAAACAATCCGAAGGATTATGTTAAGATAACCGTTAAAACCGATAAATTCTGTGTTGAAAAATGGGATCTGGAAACGGGAGAACGCTATAACGCAAGCGCCAATGCTTCTTCAAAGGGCGGATTTGTTGAAATAACGACACGTCTTGAGCCTGCCGGAACCGAGTGCTTTGTTATTACGGATTCTCAGAACAGCGATTTGCCGGTACAGAAGGAATATGAGACCGTATCCTCCGCGATTATAGACGGCAGCTTTGATTATGTGCTTGATGAAAATAATGTCTGCGTCGTCGACTGGGTTAAATGGAGATGGGCAGACGGAGAGTGGAGTGATAAGCTTGAAGTTCTGAAAGCCGACCAGGCTATTCGCGACAGTGTCGGACTTGAGCACCGCGGAGGCGGAATGCTTCAGCCGTGGTATTCTAAGCTCAACGACAAAAAGATATACGGTGAGCTTGAGCTTGAGTATGAGTTTGATATAAAAGATATGCCCAAGGGTAAAGTCGTTCTTGCCGGAGAGCGTCCCGAATTCAATGAGTACAGCATAAACGGCGTAAGACTTTACAACAAGGATATACATGACTTCTGGGTTGACGACTGCTTTAAAAAGATGGAGATACCGGATGGGGTATTGAAGACAGGCAAAAATGTTATCTCGGTTAAGACCTCATTTATGCGCACTACCAATGTCGAAGCGGTATATATTATCGGGGAATTCGGAGTTATCGCGGGCACGAAGAGCGCATCCATTACAACGGTTCCCGATAAGATCGGTTGTGAGAACTATGAGAATTACAACCTGCCGTTCTATACCGGCTGCGTGACATACAAGCTTACACCCGAAATGTACGCGGATAAATTACAGCTTAACGACGGAGAAAGGGTATTTTTGAGTCCCAAATCGTTTACCGGAGGATGTGTAAAGGTAAGCGCCGACAATATGGAGGATGTGATTTTGGCATGGAATCCCTACGAGGCGGATGTGACCGAGGCACTTAAAGCCAAAAAGACGATAGACGTTACGGTAGTAGGTACAAGAAGAAATGTGTTCGGTCCGCTTCACCAGATTCCAAAGATTGACACTGCGTACGGTCCCGGAAACTTTGTGACCGGAGGCAAGGGATGGACAGATGAATACAGCCTTATCGACAGCGGGCTTACGGGCATAGTGCTCAAAACCTGCAAATAATTCATGGGTAATTTTTTATAAATTATTCCGAACCGAAAATCCCTTGCATTGTTTTTAACTTTGCAGGGGATTGAGGTGTTGAAAAGCCGGGGTGAATATAACGGGCTTTTTAAGATATTAAATTTATAATTATATGGAGAAATATGATGACGGAAGCTGATAAAAAGTACAGAAATCTGAACAACAGAATAGGCGCGGCCTTGCTGATTTTTCTGGCGTTTTTTACGGGCGGTCAGATTATACAGTCAGAGTTTGACCTGATTATAGAATATTTCGCGTCAAGCAAAGTGTCTTATATCGTTTCAAGTCTGCTTTGGGACGTGATATATCTTTGCTCTTTTATGTTGCCTGTGCTTTTCTTTTATAAAATGTCAAAAAACCGCCATACCGAAAAAATGATTATCGGCAATAGGGTCTCACCGCTTTTGCCGCTTATTGTTCTGTCGGCTTTGGCTTTGAATTTAGTGGCTTCGGTAATCAACGCGTGGCTTGTTTCTCCGTTTGATCTGTCATCGCTATACGAAACCGTCACTTATCCGGACGGATATCATCTGTACGATTTTATTCTCGAAGTTATAGGAACCGCAATAGTCCCCGCGTTCTGTGAGGAATTTCTTTTCCGAGGGCTTATTCTTGCCTGTCTTTTGCCTTACGGCAAAAAAACCGCTGTAATAGGCAGCGCGGTTCTTTTCGGACTTATGCATCAGAATCCCGCTCAGCTTTTTTATACTATTGTTCTGGGCATGGTGTTGGCGTTGATTGTAATTGAGTCTGAGTCTATATGGGGAGCGGTAATACTTCATTTTGTCAATAATCTTTTCAGCGTGGTAATGAATGCCTGTTATTATGTGATGCCGGCCGATCAGGCGGATTTTATAACCAATCTTGCGGTATTGGCGGTATTGGCAGTGGGATTTGTGTGCGGTGTGGTATTGATTGTATTGCGTCTGAAAAAAAGCAGAAAAGCGAAGTTGATTGAAGCTGAAAAAACACAAAGAAATATAAACGACGGTGTTTTCGGATATTATGCAATAGCTGAGACTGAAAACAAAAATGATTACGGCGTATCGAAAAAATATTATGTAAAAGGTTTTTTTGCTCCGTGCATTGTTGTATTTACTATACTGTCGGTACTCTCAATGGTGTTATTGATTATTTTGGCCGCACTGAACGGAATAGTTATGTAATCGGCGGATATTTTTATCTATGCCTCTGAAACCGGATTTAAATATGAATGTAATGAATGAAAAAAATGCCGAAAGTTTTGATATGCACAATAAATTTATGGAAATCGCCCTGTCGCAGGCGGAACTGTCGCTGAACTCGTCGGATGTCCCGGTCGGAGCGGTTATCGTTAAAGAAGGGAAAATCATAGGACGGGGCTTCAATACACGCGAGTTTTGCGGCGACGGCACCGCTCACGCGGAAATAAACGCGATAAGGGAAGCCTGTAAAAATATCGGTGGGTGGCGCCTTTACGGCTGTACGATTTATGTAACGCTTGAGCCATGTCCGATGTGCATGGGCGCCATTGTCAATTCCCGTATTTCAAAAGTTGTATTTGGGGTAAAGGACCCAAAAGCGGGGGCTTGCGGAAGCGTCATTGATTTTAATTCATATCCCTTAAACCACAAGCCCGAAATAATCGGGGATGTTGAAGCGGAAAAATGCTCGCGTCTGCTTTCGGAGTTTTTTGAAAAGAGGAGAAAAACGGGCAAAAGTAAATAGGCGCGGGTTTTTAATTATCTTATTGAAAAAGGAGACTTACACAAATGAGCGACTACAATGAGTATGAGTACACGGTTGCTCAGAAGTCGGAGGGAAAATGGAAGCGCAGACGTTTTTTAATGGTCTTGGGATATGTTATTTTCGGGCTTCTGTTTTTCTTCGGCTTTTTTGCGTTAAAGCTGTATTCCCTGATGGCGCTTGTTATACTTGCCGAATGGATACTTGTATTTTTTACATGGAGATATGTTTCGGTAGAATATAAATTTTATACCGCTTCCGGCAAAATATACTTTATTTGTATTTACGGCGGAAGAACCAAAAAGACGGTTTTGGAGATGTCTGTAAAGGACTTTGAGAGTATAACTCCGGTTTCGGATGTTTCCGGACTTATATCCGACAAGGGAAAGTACGCAAGGGCGGATATTCTTGTCTCGTCGGAAAGCTCTCCCGATATATACTGCGGTGTATACAAAAATGCCGCCGGAGGGGATTGCGCGGTCTGTTTTGAGGCGACTCAGAAGCTTCTGAAAATCATGAAATACTACAATCCCGCCACGGTAATAGGACAGACGAGATTTTAATTTGTCGTAAGTTTAAATTATAATACGAAAAACCCGACCGGGTTGAACTCTTAAATGAGTATCCCCGGCCGGGTATTTATTTTGCGCCGAAACTGTTTCGACCTCAGATAATCAATCTGATTAATCTGCTTTTAAGCTTTGAGTCTGGCTTCGAGAGCGGCAAGCTCATCGTACATTGCCTGCGGAACTCTTTCGCCGACCTGCTTATAGAACGACTTGATGTTCTCCACGTCTTCAAGCCAAGAAGCTTTATCAACTGTAAGAAGGTCACGGACAGTGTCAATTGTTACATCTTCAAGTCCCTCAATGCAGATATCCTCCGCTTTCGGTATATATCCGATAGGAGTGATCTCGGCGTCAACCTTACCTTCGCAACGGTCAAGAATCCACATAAGCACTCTCATGTTGTCACCGAATCCGGGCCAGATGAAGTTGCCTTCGTTGTCGGTACGGAACCAGTTGACATGGAAAATCTTCGGAGGATTGGGTATCATATTGCCCATTGAAAGCCAGTGAGCGAAATAATCACCCATATTGTATCCGACGAACGGACGCATAGCCATCGGGTCGCGACGTACAACGCCTACCGCTCCGGCAGCTGCCGCGGTTGTCTCGGAAGCCATAATGGAACCGACAAACGAACCGTTCTGCCAAGAGGTGGACTGGTAAACCAGCGGAGCGGTCTTTGCGCGTCTGCCTCCGAATACTATTGCGGAAATAGGGACGCCCGCGGGATTGTTGAATTCTTTGGACAGGCAGGGGCAGTTAGTCGCTTTCGCGGTAAATCTTGAGTTGGGATGAGCGCCTGAAGTGTTGACCTTGTCCGCCTTGTCGTATTTTCTGTAGTCCCAGACCTCGCCCTTCCAGTTGATGGCGTTTGTGGGAGGATTGTTGTCCAGACCTTCCCACCATACCGTGTTGTTGTCAAGGTTATGGCACACGTTGGTGAAGATAGTGTCTTTTGTGGTTGTGTGAAGAGCGTTGGGATTTGACTTTTCATTTGTTCCGGGGGCAACTCCGAAGAAGCCGTTTTCAGGGTTTACCGCATAAAGCTTGCCGTCTTCGGGATTTACCCTGAGCCATGCGATATCGTCTCCGACTGTCCATACCTTATAGCCCTTATTTCTGTAATATTCGGGCGGAATAAGCATGGCGAGATTGGTTTTTCCGCAGGCGGACGGGAATGCCGCGCAGATATACTTGGTATCTCCGTCAGGATATTCAACGCCGAGGATGAGCATATGCTCAGCCATCCAGCCTTCCTTGCGTCCGAGGTAGGAAGCTATTCTGAGCGCAAAGCATTTTTTGCCGAGCAGCACGTTTCCGCCGTAACCGGAGTTGACAGACCAAATAGTGTTGTCTTCCGGGAAATGGCATATAAAGCGGTTTTCCGCGTCAAGCTGAGCCTTTGAGTGCAGACCCTTTATAAAATCTCCGCTGTCGCCGAGAGCCTCCAGAACATTGGTTCCGACACGTGTCATGATAAGCATGTTGAGTACAACGTATATCGAGTCGGTGAGCTCAATTCCGTATTTGGCGAAAGGTGAACCTACGATACTCATTGAGTAGGGGATTACATACATTGTTCTGCCGCTCATGGAGCCTGTAAAGAGTTTGGTGAGCTTTGAGTAGCATTCCTTGGGGTCCATCCAGTTGTTGATGTTTCCGGTGTCTTCCTTTTTGGTTGTGCATATAAATGTTCTGTCCTCAACGCGCGCGACGTCGTTGACGGCGGTTCTGTGAAGGTAGCAGTTGGGAAGCAGCTCTTCGTTGAGCTTAATAAGCTCGCCTGTGGAGCAAGCCTGTTTTCTGAGTGCTTCGGCCTGTTCTTCGCTGCCGTCGATCCAGACGATATCGTCGGGCTTCGTCATAGCGGCCATTTCATCAATCCAATCAAGAACAAATTTGTTACTTGTAAGTGCCATGTTTTTTCTCCTTATATATTAGATTATTTTAAACAACATCTGACGGAATAAAATACTTTATTTCCCAGAATATATTTTACTATATTTTTTTGAATTTTGCAAGAGACTTTTTTAAAAGTTGCAAAATATTAATAATTATTCGACAGATTTAAAATAAATTAATAAAACATTTGAAGTATTGCGTCTTTAACGACACCATATCCCTGTACAAGTTTTTTGTCTTATCTGTATTAAAAACAAAAAATTCTTTAATTTACAATTTATTAACAAAAAATTATCTCTCAATAAAATTTTATAAATATAAATATGATAAAATAAAAACAAATGTACTAAATTTATTTTTGTTTTTGATTTTGTCAGATTAACAGTTTCTTTTTAATCGGAAGTCAAAGCGTGAGAGCCTTACTTTTTGGTATCAAAACGCGTATGTTTTCACGTATAAATTTTTTAAAAAGCTGAACGCTTTTTGTTTCACTTTGCAAAATTGTTTCACTATTGTGAATTGTTTGGTCTTGCCAAACCCGAAATTTTTTCAATAAGGGGCAAAGCCCCGTCATTCGACATTTTCAGTGGGGGATTGTACCTCCCACTCTGAATAAATTAAGTGGCATAACATCTAAATTTAGTTAGCGCCGCCTGTAGCGGTACGGGAGATTAATATGGTAAAATTAAAGCCTAAAGAACAAAAGGTTTATGATTATATCGTAAAGTCGGTAAAGAAAAACGGATACGCTCCCAGTGTAAGGGACATATGCCGCGACTTGGGGTACAAAAGCACATCGACGGTTCACATGTATCTGAACCGGCTTGACATGTTCGGATACATCAGCAAGGAGGACGGAAAAAGCCGTGCGGTCAGTCTCAATGAAGACATGCCCCCGGTGTACGCGGTGCCGATACTCGGGACAGTGACCGCCGGAGTTCCCATATTGGCTGAGGAAATCAGAGACGGATATGTGGGGTACGCGGGAACCCGTCCGCTGGAAAATCTGTTTGCTCTCAGGGTCAGGGGAGAAAGCATGATAGACGCCGGTATACTGAACGGTGATATTGTCATAGCCGAAAAGACCTGTTACGCTGAAAACGGTGAAATCGTCGTGGCAATGATCGAGGATGAGGCAACCGTAAAAAGATTTTACAGAGAACACGGACATTACAGACTACAGCCCGAAAACAGCTCAATGGAACCGATTATCAGCGATGAGGTTTTGATAATCGGAAAGGTTATTGCCGTACAGCGCAGTTATATTTAAATATGAAAAATTTAAAAAACGCGTTTATAAGCGTACTTAAGGGCGCCGGGGATTATATAGGAATATATGCGGCGGCTGCCGCGGTACAGATATTGTTTGCCGTTTTTTCTGTCTCGGCGGTTTCCTCGGTGGTCGCGAATGACAGAACCTTTACGGAGGCGTATGATTATGACATTGTCGTGAGCGGGGACAGCGAGGAGATTTATTCACTCTGCAATTACATGAAGACCGAATCGCTTGCCGATGACGGATTGAGCTTCACCGATTTCAACCTGACAGATACCGGCGATACGACATCCGAGCTTACGGTTTCCGTAAAAAAGGGGAGAATGAACAGCTTTTTGCGCTATTATAAGGATAAATACGCGCCCGACGCCGAATACGAAATTACACCCGGGTATTTATATTTTGACAGCGTCCGACCGGGAAATATTGCGGTGTTCGTACTGTGCGGAGTGTTGCTCTTCGCAATTTCGGTACTGATACTGTCGGTCATGTACAATTTAAGGTTAAGTCATCATAAATTCAAATACGGCATTTTCATGACTTGCGGTGCGAACTTCAAAATGCTTTACAAGACGGCGTTTTTGGAATGTTTCGCGGTGTCGGTCCTGACACTTGTGCCGAGTGTTTTGATTTCGCTTGGATTGTGCGCGCTTGTGTGTATACCTGAGGCTTTATATGTTAATGCCGTTACGGCGGCAGTATTTGTCATATTATGTGCGGCCGCTTTGTCATTGGCGGTGTTCATTCCGGTGAAACGTATGTCCGTAAAACCTCCGGTCTCTCTGCTGAGTTCCGAAGACAATAACGGTCTCGTATCGTCACCGCGCTTTTCCTGCCGTATATTCGGGAAAAAATACCCTTTGTTCTATGAACTGCTTTCGATGTGGCGCTTCAGAAAGTATTTCGCCTTGCTTACGGCATCGGCGGTATGCTTTTCGGTTTTGTTTATAACGGGAATGTATGTGGCTGATATTGTAAAGACCCAGAGTGAGGCGGAATGCAGAGAAGTTGTGCTGACTCCGGCAAATGAGGTAGGGTCTGAGGAAGAACGTCTGGAATATTTTGAAGATGTGGAGTATTTTGTTCCGAGTCTGCTTGACATTGACGGAGTGGAAAGTCTGCGTTTGGAAATATCAGAGCGCCTGACAAGTCAGCTTGACCATCTGCTTTTGAGTCCGGATATGCCTCTGTCCGCTTCGGAATACACAATCGTCTGCGCTCAGGAAAGAGAGGGGTATACGAGAGCTACAAATTACGCGAGATACGTCGCTCTGAATCCGTTGGCTCTCAGGATGTACGAGCAGTCGTATACTGTGGATTATCTTGAAGGCTATGACGCGGAGAATATTTTTTCGGTAGAAAACACTGTGGTTCTGAGCGAAGCGTTTAATATGGAAGACAGATTCAGCTTTGAACCGGGCGATAAAATAGTTATAGCGCAGTACATCGGAGGGGATACTGACAGTATTCATGTAACATCCGACCGTCTGGATATTTTGAGTATGCAGGTGCAGAATCTGAATTTCAGATTTTACGAGTATACGGTAGGGGCGGTTATAAGAGGAATTGAGACAGACGACAGCATTATAGTCGGTCTTGACTGGGAGGATTATCAGACATTTACCGATGTTTTGCCCGTCATTGATGAAGTTTCGGTATATGTGTCATCCGATATAGACACAGAACAGCTTAATGATCTCAGGCAACAGTTTGACGATAAACTGCGGTATTTTGAAAACTGGGATATTACATTCACCGATGAGGCGGTGTATAAGATAGCCGGCAGAGCCATATCCTTTCCGGGTATGATATACGTCATATCGGCGGCGGTGACGGTGATATCTCCGTTTTTATGGATACTTTCCCAGACAGTGTTTTACCGCAAAAGAAAACGGGAATTCGCTGCTTTATCCGCTATGGGAGCGAATGAAAACCAGATCAGAAATCAGTTTCTGATTTCGGGCGCCGTGCTTTCTGTTTTCGGTTTCCTCATTACTCTCTTGCTGAGTTCGGCGCTGTGTTACGGAATATACAGATTATTCGGTGTTATTCTGCCGCTTTTCGATATAACAGATGTTTCGGTTCCGTTTGAAAAACACATGTCGCCCGCGTTAGTAGTCGTGTGCGCGGCGGTGTCGGCCGTATGCGCGTTTCTGTCAAGCATAATACCGTATATTTTTTATAAACGGGATGTCAAAAAGGATAACGGTGTACTGTCCGATGAACTCAAATAATATAGCAGATATGATGAAGGGAGGCGGAATTTATGAATAAAAGCACAGATAAAAAGCTTTTTCCGGATATCGGCGCCGTCTCGGACTCTGAAAAGACTCCGGATGACATTAACGGTGCGGATGAAGGTCTTAAAAATAACAGTCGGGCAGTAGAAAACAGTAAAAACGCGGGTAAAACGGCGGACTCAAACGCAAAGGCTGACAAAATAATACTTGAAACGGATGACCTTATAAAACAATATAAACAGTATGACGTTGTTATAAGCGCGGTGGACAGGGTCTCTCTGAAGGTCAGAGAAGGCGAGTTTGCGGCAATTATCGGCTCATCGGGGTCCGGAAAAAGCACGCTTTTACATTTATGCGCCGGACTGGACAAACCCGATTCCGGAACCGTCAAAATCAGAGGCAGGAATATTACCGGGATGACAAGTGATGAAATGAATTCTTTCAGGGGAAGACATATAGGGTTTATCTTCCAGAACCACAGTCTTATACCTCAGTTTACCGCGCTTGAGAATATTCTTGTTCCCACTCTGATGTGTCAAAGACCGGATTTTTCTTACGAGGAACAGTTGAAGAAGCTTGTTTCCATGCTTGATATAGCGGACAGACTGCATCATCTTCCGAGTGAGCTGTCGGGCGGTCAGCAGCAGAGAGTAGCCATAGCGAGGGCGCTTATCAATATGCCCCAGATTTTGTTCGCGGATGAGCCTACCGGCAATCTGGACAGGAAAAACGCTGACGAGGTACTCCGGCTGCTGCTTGAAACTCAGAAGTCGATAGGACAAACGCTTGTCATGGTGACTCACGACATGAAAATTGCCGATAAGGCGGACAAAATATATGTTATGGAAAACGGAAAGTTAAGTCCTTACCACCGTAAACCGAACGCGGATTTTAATTGAAGCTCAACCGAAGCGACATAAATCCGACATGAGAGCACAGCAACGGTTTAAAACTATTCATATAGTAACAACTTTGACAATTTGAGGAAAGTTTTATCAGGCTTTTGAAAGGACTTGAGCAAGTCGCCCGGAGAGCAATGAAATTTTCGGGGTTTCGGTTTGGGGAGACTTGTAAATTCGACGCCAAAAGCTCAGTAACGCGCAAAATTCTGATCCGAATTAAGAAAGGAATGATCATAAAAATGAAAGATATGATAATAGCGGGACTTCAGAAGCTGAGTTTACTTGATTTCCCGGGCAAGGTAGCCTGTACGGTTTTTACGGCGGGCTGTAATCTGAGGTGTCCTTTTTGCCACAACGCGCCTCTTGTAGTTTCACCCTCACTTGACGGGGCCGTTACATGTGACTCTTTTTTTGAGTTTCTTAAAAAGAGGAGTGACATGCTGGAGGGGGTTGCGATTACCGGAGGAGAGCCCACGCTTATGAAAGGGCTTCCCGATTTTATACGGGAGATAAAAAAAATGGGATATGCCGTAAAGCTCGATACAAACGGCACGAATCCGCAAATGCTCAAAGATCTGGTCTTGAGCAAAGCCGTGGATTATGTGGCTATGGATATAAAAAATTCGCCGGAAAAATATGCCCTGACCGCGGGAACGGAAAAGGACATTATGGACAGTGTAAATGAGAGCGTATCCTTTCTCATGGAAAATCATGTGGATTTTGAGTTCCGTACCACCGTTGTAAAGCCTTTTCATACAGAGTCTGATTTTTTAAGTATCGGAAAATGGGTCTCGGGAGAGGAAAAATATTTTTTACAAAAATTTGTTGATTCCGGAAATCTTATAGGCGACGGAATGGAGTCTTATGAAGACGAGGAGATGAAAGGATTTCTTAATATATTAAAGCAATATGTGCCAAAAGCACAAATCAGAGGGGCGTAAACAATATATTGTGACGAAATTTAATTTTGATACAATATATTGTGAAAACCCCTTGACAAATAATACTAAATATAGTATAATTAATGTGCGTCTTAATTTAGGAGATTCAGATGCACATTATTTTTTATTTTGAAATATTGCAAATCCCAAAAAGCGTTCTCTGTTTTTGAATGGGAAAGACGTATTTTTACATAATAAAATATAAAAAATAAATCAGGATAAGGAGAAAACAAATGTATCAGGTTCAGAAGAGAAACGGCAAGGTCGTCGAGTTTGACCTTTCCAGGATATCGGGTGCCATTCAGCTCGCCTTTGAGGCACAGGAAAAGCAGTTCAACACAAATATAATAGACTTTCTCGCACTGAAAGTCACCGCGGATTTCGAGCCAAAAATAAAAAACAATCTGATTGCCGTTGAGGATATACAGGACAGCGTAGAGTCCGTGCTTGTTCAGGCGGGATATGCGGACGTGGCGAAGGCTTATATTCTTTACCGCCGCCAGCACGAAAAACTGAGAGAAATACAGAACACCGCGCTTGACTACAAGGAAACGGTGAATCAATATCTTAAAATGAACGACTGGAGAGTTAAGGAAAATTCCACGGTTACTTACTCGGTTGGCGGACTTATACTGTCAAACTCCGGAGCCATTACGGCCAATTACTGGCTTTCCGAAATATATGACGATGAGATAGCGAATGCGCACAGAAATGCCGATATTCATATTCACGACCTTTCAATGCTGACCGGATACTGTGCGGGGTGGTCGCTCAAGCAGCTTATAACCGAGGGGCTCGGAGGAGTCTCCGGAAAAATTACCTCTTCACCCGCGGCGCATCTTTCGACTTTGTGTAACCAGATGGTGAATTTTCTGGGGATTATGCAAAACGAGTGGGCGGGTGCTCAGGCGTTCTCTTCGTTTGACACATATCTTGCTCCGTTTGTAAAGGTGGACAACCTGTCATACAAAGAAGTTAAACAGTGTATTCAGTCGTTTGTATACGGTGTCAATACCCCGAGCCGTTGGGGCACACAGTCTCCTTTTACGAATATAACGCTCGACTGGACTGTTCCGAATGACCTTGCTGAACTGAACTGCATCGTGGGCGGCAAGGAACTTGATTTCAAGTACAAGGACTGCAAAGCGGAAATGGATATGGTCAATAAGGCGTTTATAGAGATAATGATAGAAGGGGATGCGAACGGACGCGGCTTCCAGTATCCTATTCCCACATACTCGATAACGCGTGATTTTGACTGGTCGGAAACCGAAAACAATAAGCTTTTGTTTGAGATGACCGCAAAATACGGAACACCTTATTTTTCCAATTACATCAATTCCGACATGGAACCGTCGGATGTGCGCAGCATGTGTTGCAGACTTCGTCTTGACCTCAGAGAGCTCAGAAAGAAATCCGGAGGATTTTTCGGTTCGGGCGAGTCCACGGGTTCGGTAGGAGTTGTAACCATTAACATGCCCCGTATAGCTTATCTTTCCGAAAATGAAGATGAATTTTACAAGAGACTTGACAAGCTTATGGACATATCCGCGCGTTCTCTTAAAGTAAAGAGGACGGTTATCACAAAGCTTCTTGACGAAGGTCTTTATCCGTATACAAAGCGTTATCTCGGCACATTCAACAACCACTTCTCAACTATAGGGCTTGTGGGAATGAATGAGGCGGGACTTAACGCCAAGTGGATACGTGAAGATATGACTCATGAGGCTACACAGAGATTTACACGCGACGTACTCAACCACATGAGAGAAAAGCTTTCGGATTACCAGGAGGAATACGGCGATCTGTACAACCTTGAAGCCACTCCGGCGGAATCGACGGCATACCGTTTCGCAAAGCACGACAGAAAAAGATATCCCGATATTATAACGGCTTCGGATATGAGCAGTACGCCTTATTATACAAATTCTTCGCATCTTCCCGTCGGATATACCGATGATATATTCTCCGCGCTCGATATTCAGGACGAGCTTCAGACGCTCTATACGTCCGGAACGGTCTTCCATGCTTTTCTGGGTGAGAAGCTTCCCACATGGAAATCCGCGGCGACTCTTGTCCGAAAGATCGCGGAAAATTATAAGCTCCCGTATTATACTCTTTCTCCTACCTACAGCGTATGTACCGAACACGGATATATCAACGGAGAGCAGTACAAGTGTCCTGTCTGCGGCAAGACCACAGAGGTCTACAGCCGTATTACCGGGTATTACCGTCCGGTTCAGGCTTGGAATGACGGCAAGACTCAGGAATTCAAGGAAAGACGCACGTACAATATCGACCGTTCAAACGAACTTCACCCTGAGATAAATATAGGTTCCGACGGTATACGTACTGTAAGGGCTATTCCCGAAGCGGTTTCGGTTTGCGTGGCAGACGGAGAAATGCCGGAGGATACGGGAATGAAAGTAATGCTGTTTTCTACCAAGACCTGCCCGAATTGTAAAATGGCATCCGTATTTCTCGAAAAAGCAGGCATACCGTATGAAAAAATTTACGCGGACGAGCATATTGACCTGGTTGAAAAATACGGTATAAAACAGGCGCCGACTTTGGTCGTTACCGACAACGGCATAGAAACCGAAAAGGCGGTAAATCTTTCAAATATCAAAAAATATATAGAATCCGCTACCGCGTAATAAAAACGGCATTGTACGCAATAATAATATAGTGAAAAAGTAAGACCGCCGTAAGGTAATCTGCGCGGCGGTCATATTAACGGAGAGATTGATTTTATGTATGACATAATAATAATCGGAGCGGGTCCGGCGGGGCTTACGGCGGCGCTGTACGCGAGGAGAGCCGATAAAAGCGTTATTGTTCTTGAAAGGGGAACTTTCGGAGGTCAGATAACCTATTCACCGAATATCGAGAACTATCCCGGATATGAAAAGATAAGCGGTAATGAGCTTGCGGAGAAGCTTGTCGGGCAGGCAGTTGCCATGGGCGCGGAAATCGAAATGGCGGAAGTTACCGCGTTAAACTGTATAAACGGAATCTTTTATGTTGCTACCGACGAGTGTGAGTATATGTCGCACGCTGTAATAATCGCCACAGGTTCAAAGCACAGGCATCTTGGGCTTGACAGGGAAGAGGAACTTACAGGCAACGGCGTATCCTACTGCGCGGTTTGTGACGGCGCGTTTTATAACGGCAAGACTGTCGCGGTGATAGGCGGAGGAAATTCGGCTTTGGTAGAGGCGATAATGCTTTCCGACGGTTGCCGTAAAGTGTATGTGGTTCAGAATCTTGACTATCTTACGGGAGAGGAAAAACTGATTTCCGTGCTTAAGGAAAGGAAAAATGTTGAGTTTATTTTCGGAAGCGTGGTCGAGAACCTTCACGGCGACAATGAGCTTGAGGGAATTATCATTAAAAACGAAGCGACCGGGGAAAAGCAGAGACTTGATGTGGACGGTATGTTTGTGGCGATTGGTCAGATTCCTGAAAATGAAATTTTTAAGGAATTTGCCGAGCTTGACGAGCGAGGGTATGTAGACTCGGATGAAAATTGCACAACGAAAACACCGGGATTGTTTGTTGCTGGCGACTGTCGAAAAAAACAAATAAGACAGATTACGACCGCCTGCGGCGATGGAGCTGTCGCCGCGCTCGCCGCTTGCAGATATATTGATAAATGAAAAAGGTACTGCTGGACCGATGATTGTCTGATATTCTGATTATTGAAAATAAAAAACGGGACTTATGTGGCGACTTCCTTTACTTTTTGCGAACTACAACTTTTATGCCATATTAGTATGCATAGTGTTTTACTGTAGGCTGCTGCGTATGTTTGAGTTATTGGAAGTCGGGATTACACATAGTCCCGCTTTTTTGTTTTTAAGATCGTCAGATTGCGTTTACAGATGAGAGTCAGTTGAAATCAAAGTCAGTCGCTCCGAATTTATTAAGAACATTCTGGTAGTGCCTTTGAGCTGATCTTTGCGTGCTTTTGTATGTGCGCGCTATTGTATTAGTTCCTTTTCCTTGTTGAACTATTCTTTCGATCACGAAAGACACTCCTTTCCATCCGTCATAAACATATCCAAAGTCAAATTTTCTGGTATTTACGATTAGGTCGATCATAGCCGAATCCTGTTCGGATGAAGCGTATTTGAATTTAAGCGCAACATCGTAGTATTGCGGCAAGAATTGTTTGTAAGTTTCGGCGCAAAGCGCTTCGGTGACAATTCCTATCTTTTCAAGTTGAGCATCACCCGGAAGCTTCGTTACGAGCATGGCGCTGTGGCTTCCATCAACCATTGTGTAGTATTCTTTCTGATTTGAATCGTACAAAGGATAGGGTAGTATACCGTATTCATTCTCAAAATCGACAAGGTCGGTTACGGCATGATTTAAACTCCCGGATGCAAAGAGAGAATTATATGATGTAAGCATCGTTATTCCGATAGAATGCTCCACTTTTGAATATACTCCTTCAGCATTATAACACAGAGCGATTACCTTGTCTATTATATCGGTCAGTTTATCGGGATTTCTGTAATATGTGTATTCAAGCTCGCCCGCGGTGTTTTTTCGGAATATTGGGTTATCAAATGCCCATAGAAAGGCATCAATATTTGAGCATTGGTCCATGGCAAGTCCGTAAAAATCGTCCTCGTCTTTTTGATTGTTTCCGTTGTTATCGGTATATATATTGGCGATTGTCGAATACATGTAATCATATGTCCACTCCATGTTGTCCACTATCTCGTACAGATTTCCTATATGCGTATAATTTTTCGCTATGTCTTTGTCATAAAACATGCAGTAAGTATTTGAAATGGCGGAGGTAGCATAGTCCCCTATGGCTATGTAACAGATGCCGTTTACTGTGAGATCATCGACAGTGCATGACGACCACCACGGCTTTTCAAAATTCACATACGGCACCTCGCTCCATGAAAGCAAGACATCGTTTATAACAAGACCTCCGGCGCTTACGACATGATACATCACAAGGTCAATTGAATCGGAATCACCTGCCTGTACCTGCGTCTGAACAAATGCGAACGCCTCATCGTATGTGCCTCTGTTGTTGCTGACAATCTCGACGTTGAAACGCTCCTCCACCGTGAGATTGCGCATATACGCCGTGTCCTCAATCAGATTGCCCGTATCGCCCTCTTCCACATCGACATAATCGATAGCGTCATCGTAAGTGATTACAATGAATTGCTCCTTTTCAAAGTCTCTTTCGGGCAGATCATCGGACAGCTCGGACGCTCCGCTTTCAATTTCTCCCGAATTATTTCCGCTTTCTGCGTTGTCTTTGTTATCGTCCGTTTCGCTTTCGGCGCAGCTTGTCAATACCGCGGACAGAAGAATCAACAGAGAAAGAATGGCGGACAATAATTTCAGATGTGTTTTTTTCATGTTCAACCCTCAATCTTTCAGATGAATTTGTAAGCCGGAAAGTCGGCTTATTGACATTATATGTATAATAATTATAATGGCCGAAAGTTATTTGATACTGTAGATTATTAACGATTTTATTAAATTCAGCGAACAATCTTAAACAATTATTTTAATGAAAAAATAACTTACTTTATATAATATTACTATATTATAGAGATAAAAGATTGGTAATTTTATTGCGACATTGTTAAAAAAATGTTAAATATCGAATTTGATATTTTAATTAAGTATATATTATGATTTAAAATATATAATAAAAAATTAATTCTGTGTTATTTATAAATTAATTTTTCAATATCTATTGATTTGGTAGACATTTTGTGATATAATG
>CASEEB010000224.1 GCA_949286815.1 uncultured Eubacteriales bacterium
TGCCATCTTACCAATAAGCGCAAAAGTGTATTGCTATACCCGGGTTTTGAGAGACAGCTTACATTGGATACGGTAAACATTTTATGCTCGCGCCATCGTTTTGACATTGCAAAACAAAGAAACAGTCGATATATTTTAAAAATGTCAAATTTGATTGACAAGGATATGTTTTTATGATATAATTGTATATATGCATACAGCGTAAATTGCATACAGCGTAAAGAGTTCAAAAAAATATTATTTTATTTGCTGTATGCCGCAGTTTTGCGTTGCAAAACTGTCCGGGTTGGGATTTATGACATCATTTAAACGGAAAATTTTATGATAAATCAGGGTGACGGGCAGTCGGCTCGGTTTCCGGTTTGTTTGTCGATATTAATTTGGAAATTATATTAAATAGTGAGAGGGAAACGTTATGGTATATTTATTTTTGGCGGAAGGCTTTGAGGAAGTGGAAGCGCTGTGCCCGCTTGATCTTTTGCGGCGTGCCGGTGTTGAGGTAACCACTGTCGGGGTGGGCGGCGACGTTATACGGGGCTCGCATAAAATTTCGGTCGGGGTCGACATGCGCGATATAATGTATAATGACTTAAGACCCGAAATGATCATTTTACCCGGAGGTATGCCCGGTACTGTCAATCTTGACGGCTCCGACACGGTGGACTCGGCGATCCGTGCCGCGGTGAATAATAACTCTTATATTGCCGCCATCTGCGCCGCGCCGATGATACTCGGCAAAAGAGGTCTTCTTGAGGGAAAACGCGCGGTATGTTTTCCCGGATTTGAGGGAGAACTTGCCGGGGCGAAGGTCGAGGCAAACGAAAAGGTCGTTCGCGACGGCAGTATTATCACCGCCAAGGGAATGGGGGTTGCGCTTGAGTTTGGGCTTGAGCTTGTCTCGCTGCTCAAGGGGAAGGACGCGGCGGACAGGATAAAGAAATCAGTGCAGGCCTGATTTTATTGTGGTATTATCTATGCTGCTTTCATATCTGAAAGGAGACTTTGCGGATGGACAATAACGATGTAGAAGTGCTCGATGCGGAAGAGAAATGCACGGATGAGGGCAACGGTAAAAATAATAAAAAGAAAATACAAAGACCGGCTCCCGCGTCAGTTCTCATGCTGGTTTCGGCAGTGCTCATTTTATTGTTCCGGCTGACGATAAGATACATATCGGATAAGTTGGGGGGATATGCGGGCGTGGCACTGCTTGAAATCCTGATTTTTCTGATACCGGGGTATCTGTACCTGAGACTTACGGGTTTTAACAAGAGTTCCAAGACTCTTAGAAATGAGCTGAGAATAAACCGGATAAAGGCAGAACATATTTTTCTGATTATCGCCGCCGCCCTTTTCATGATATCCGTGACTCTTATTCTGGATATAATTTTCAGAGGGGTTTATTCGGCGAGCGAGGGATTTTCGCTGTATTCCACTTTCTCGCTGTCCGAGATTGACGCGCCGTATGCGTTTATATTTCCGGTTATATCCTTTGCTTTGCTGCCCGCGGTTTGTGAGGAGTTCATGTTCCGCGGAGTGCTGATCAATTCATACATAAAGCATGGGTGGAGCTGTGCCGTGCTTACCTGCTCGGTCTTTTTTTCGCTGTTTGCCTTTGACCCGTCTTTGATACCCTCCTCAATATTTGTTTCGGTGTTGCTGTTTTTTCTGCTTTCCGTTACAAATTCATTGCCCGTGTGTATGGCGGTTCATTTTATATACAATATTTACGGCATCTTTATACGAACCAATGTGTCCAACTACTTTCTGTCTTCGGGAAATGTGGTTTTGCTGATTTTGATAATTGTGTTTTTTATATTGCTTTCGGGCGCCGCGCTGTGCGCGGAGTTTTCAAGAAAATTTAAAAATATGGCGAAAAATAACGAAGAACCTCCCGAATTGTTTGAAAAATCCGATTTCAGAAAAGTTATTGGTCAGACCGTAAAAAATTTTTGGGACCCCGCCGTGCTTACCTGCTTCGGACTGTATATTGTCTTTTATGCAATTGATTTGATTTTCTGAGGCGACTTTTTGCCGCCGGTTTGTTATCAACCCTGTTATAAAAAGAATCTGCTTGATAAAACTTTTTTTCGGTATGATAATTTCATTGTCGATGAATACTTTATGTTTTGCCGATGGTTCTTTTTTTGAAAACAAAATAAATAGGCTCCGTTTATTGTCAGTCGCGCAATAACCGGAGCTATGATTTTATAATACTTAAATAATACCTTAAATAATACCGTGTAAACATAAATGTAATGTGCTGATTCAGCTGATATGGAGGGTTTATTATGGGTGCCGTGCTTAAAATATCCGTCAGCTCGCTTAAAATACGCAAACGCAATACGGTTTTTGTGATAATTGGGATAGCTTTATCCGTCGCGATGGCAGTTATTTCATGCAGATTCAGTTTGGTACTGATCGACTTCCGGGATAATTACACGGTGCATGAGTATGTTTTGGAAAACGGAATAAATACCGCTTCGCTTACAGATGAGACGCTGCGTGGGATTATTGAGTACACCAGACAAGGGGATGACACATATTTTTTTGTGCTATGCGTTGTAACCCTGTTTATTGCGCTTGGCGTACTCGGAAGTATCTCATCCATCAGCGGTATCCTTACAATTAATTCAGGGCAAAAGGCAAAGACATTGTCTGTGCTGTCAACCTTGGGAGCGGATATAAAGCATCAGGCAGAGTTTCTTGCGTTTGACGCTCTGATTATTTCAATAATAGCCGTACCCCTCGGTGTCGCTTTGGGAATTTTGATTTCATTTCCCCTTATAAACTCATTTACAGGCGCGTTTTATACAAACAGCGGTCTTCTCGGATACGACAGCCTGCCTTGGTATATCGATTCGTTTGCCGACAATTTGTTTCTGTATTGCGTTGGCTTTATCTTAATGGGTTTTGCTGCGATTTTTGCGGCGTCATTCAGTCCCGTGCTCAGATTGTTTAAGAATTCATCTGTTGAAATTGCCAAAACGAGTGACGCG
>CASEEB010000225.1 GCA_949286815.1 uncultured Eubacteriales bacterium
CTTATTACGTTTAAAATGAATTGGAGGGTCACAATGGAAATTATAAAGGGAACAGAAACAATGACTTCAAAGGAGAGAGTGCGCCGCACTTTCAATTTTGAAAAGACAGACCGTGTAACAATCGGATATGAAGCCAACGGAAACATACACGCGAATCTGTGCAGGGCATTGAACATTAATCCGGGAGATTATGAGGGGCTTTTGCGCGCGCTGGGAGTGGATTACAGGGCAATCTCGGCTCCTTATATAGGAAAGCCTTTGTATAAAGCGCCGGAAGGCAGAGCGGTAGACCCGCTTGAGGGCTGTATAATGAGATGGGTCGAACATGGAACGGGCGGTTATTGGGATTTCTGCGATTTTCCGCTTAAGGACGCCGACGACGAGATGTTTGATAATTTTCCCGTCCCGAATCCCGATGATTTTGATTATGACGCTGCGCTTGAAATCGCAAAGAGCTATAACGGCGAATATGGCTTGTATGTGGGGAACGCGGGGGTGCCGGACGTCATTAACTCAAACGGAAGAATTATGGGAGTAGAGGACGTTTTGGTGCATCTTCTGCTTGACGACGACGCGGCGATGAATTTTATCAGACGTCGCGCGGACTATCAGCTTAAGATGATGGAAAGGCTTATTGATAAATGTAAAGAGCATCTGGATTTTGTATGGCTCGGCGAGGACCTCGGTACGCAGATCGCGCCCATGATAAGCCTTGAGCTTTACCGCAGCCGGATAAAACCGATACATAAATCGTTTGTAGACCTTGCAAGCAGCTATAATCTGCCGGTTATAATCCACACCTGCGGAAGCAGCAGCTGGGTATATGAGGACTTTATAGAGATGGGTGTGAGGGGAGTAGACACGCTGCAGCCCGAGGCTAAAAACATGAGTCCCTCATATCTTGCGGAAAAATTCGGAGGCAGACTCAATTTCAGAGGATGTATTTCCACGGCGGGACCGCTTGCGTACGGCAGTGCAGAGGATACCGAGAACGTGTGCAGGGAAACACTTGATATCATGATGAAAGTGCGCGGATATCACTTTGCTCCGACGCACGCGATTCAGGACAATACGCCCGTGGAAAATGTCGTCGCTATGTATAACGCGGCGCATAAATACGGGAGATATTGATTGCGTAGTTATTGTTTTTATTATTCTGCACAAGAGTATTCTTTTTAATTGGAATGAAGAGATATGAATACACCGACACTTGAAACAAAACGATTGATACTGAGAAAATTTAATAAGAACGACACGGAAGCCATATTTAAGATTTACAGTGACAAAGAAGTGAACAGATTTTTGCCCTGGTATCCTTTGGAGAGCCTTAGCGAGGCGGAGAAGCTTTTTGAGGAAAAATACGCCGCGGTTTATTCTCAACAGCAAGCGTACGCATACGCCATATGCCTGAAAAAGGACAATTACCCGATCGGATATATAAATATCGGCATGGATGACAGCCATGATTTGGGTTACGGGCTCCGAAAAGAATTTTGGCATCTTGGAATTGTTTCGGAAGCGGGAAAAGCCGTTGCGGAACGCGCGAAAAACGATGGATTTTTGTATATTACCGCTACCCATGATGTAAATAATCCCCGAAGCGGATATGTTATGCAGCGTTTGGGTATGAAATATTGTTATTCCTATGAAGAACAATGGCAGCCCAAGGATTTTTTGGTGACTTTCAGAATGTATCAGTTGAATTTTGACGGCAATAACGAGCGGGTTTACAAAAAGTATTGGAATAATTCCAAGGTGCGTTTTGTCGAGTCCTTTTAAATTTCTTGTTTTTTTAAATTTCTTTCAGAGTAAATTTAATAGCGATTTGTACATTTGCCGACAAAGGCCGGGGTTGCGGAAAAATATATTCCGATCCCCGGCTGATTTAAATATTTATAAAATTTTTTTCGGACAGTGCGCACAGTCAGGTTATTACTGAGTGTACCGTTAAAAACGGAATTTGTCTGAAGCGATCCGTCTGCTTATTCGGATTTTTCTATGACGGTGAAAATTATAATTTAAAACGACATTTGTGTACCTAAATCTGTGCCCAGATAACGAAGATAATATTACTCATGACCGATATGTATTATTATATATTTATCACTTATTTTTGAGTTTCAGTCTCGATATTTTTCTTTGCTTCATCAAGGGTTGCGACAATTAAACCATCGAAGCAACCAAGAAACGGAGATAATCCGTTGGGGAAGTCTGTAACATATTCAATAATCATCATGATAATGCAAAAAGTTGCCATGATCAAAAAGAACCAAAAGAAAAAACGCATTACCTTGGAAGGGGCATTGATTTTAACTATTTTATACATTACTCGGACAAAACCATAAAATATGAAGGGTAAGAGCAAAGAAAGAACGAGAACGGTTACTTTATCTTCGCCGTTGCCGAAAATCAAAGTCAATATCCAAAGAACAATCAAAACTACCGCACATACAATTAAAATAATTTTTTTCTTTTGAACTAACCTGTTGAGCATATGTTCTCCCGCCTTTCA
>CASEEB010000226.1 GCA_949286815.1 uncultured Eubacteriales bacterium
GGCAGCCTTTCCAGCTGTTCGTATATGTTTGTGTTTACATTTTCCGCCAAATTTTTGTCTGTGGTTATAAGCACCGCGCTTGCGGCACGGTCGTGTTCAAGCTGTGAGAGCATATCCGCGGCGACAAAATCTGCCTTGGCGCCTGAGTCCGCCACTATGCAAACTTCTGACGGACCGGCTATCATGTCGATGTCGACTATGCCGTAAACCTGCCGCTTTGCCTCGGCGACGAACATGTTGCCGGGTCCCACTATCTTGTCCGCTTTCGGCACCGATTCGGTTCCGTAAGCCAAAGCGGCTATTGCCTGCGCGCCTCCCGCGTTTATTACCTTTTTTATTCCGGCAATTTTGGCCGCGGCCGCAATTGCGGGATTGAGCCCTTCTTTTTTGGGAGGAGTTACGATTATTATCTCTTCCACTCCGGCGACAGACGCGGGAATACAGTTCATAAGCACGGTTGACGGGTAAGCGGCGGTCCCTCCGGGAACATAGACCCCCACACGGGAGAGCGGACGCACAATTCTTCCGAGTGTCTTTCCTTTTGATTCGATCTCATATCCGGAGGTAAGCTGCTTTTCGTGATATATCCTTATATTGTCGGCAGCCTCTTCCATGATGGCATATATATCGGGGGCAAGCTTACCTGCCGCGGCTTCTATGTCGTCAGGACCGAGCACAAGCTTTTCCGGACGCACTTTGTCAAACATCTCGCAGTAGTCAAGCAACGCGCGGTCGCCGTTTTCAAGTACGTTTGTTATTACGTCCCTTACCTTCGCGGTAATATCGGCGGAGGACGATTTCGACCTTTGTTCCAGCAAAGCATATAGATCCTTTATATTTCCCGTTTTGGTATCGTATATTTTCATAATAATCCTCCATGCCGCCCAAGGCGGCGCAAATAGAATTTTAAAAATTTTCGGTTTCATGAAATGAAACAATTTTTCAAAGCAAAACAAAAGGCGTTAAGCTTTTTAGAAAATTTATGCGTGAAATTACCGTATTCTGAAACGATGGAATATAACTTTTACGCAAATCTCCTTTTTACTGAATAAGTCAGTCTTCGCTCTTGTTTGTGTTTAATTCAAGCTTATCAAAAAACGAATTCATTTCCTTGTCCTTAAGCTTGATCGATACGCTGTTGGCAATACATCTGGCTGAGATTGGAGATATATCCTCGTAAACCTCAAGCCCGTTTTCACGCAGAGTCGCTCCCGTCTCGACTATATCCACTATTCCGTCCGCAAGTCCGAGAATGGGCGCAAGTTCCACGGAGCCTTCTATTTTTACGATTTCACAGTCAATGTTTTTTGACGCGAAAAATTTTTTTGTGACGTTCGGATATTTTGTGGCTATGATTTTATGCCCGTGTCCCGTGTAAAAATCTCTGTCCCTGACGCCGGCAAGCGCAAAGCGGCAGACTCCGAATCTTAAGTCCAATACTTCGTAAAAATCTCCGCCCATTTCCATAATTGTGTCTCTTCCCACGAATCCCGCGTCACAGGTGCCGTGTTCTACATAAGTTATAACGTCAGCGGCTTTGGCGAGCACTATCTGCAGGGAATCGCCGGTATCGCCTGACGGGCAGTTGAAAAGCAGTTTTCTGCCTTTGTCATCGAGGTCGCTCATGTCATAACCGCATTGACGCAGAATTTCAATTGCTTTTTTTTCTATACGTCCTTTTGTAAGCGCGAGTTTAATCATGTTCTGTCCTCCTTTTCGATATCCGGATGCAGATATTTTGCGGCTTTTCTGATATCCTCGGCGCCCGCCGAAAACGAAAGTGGGGAATATCCCGGAAGGGTTGCGGAGTGAAGCTCGGATACGGCCGAAACATTAAGCCCGAAACCGCAGGCGGAAAGATTTGAGCCGAATGCCAGCAGCAGATCGTCGTATCTTCCGCCCGAGAGGACGGCTTCACCTATCCCGTCAACATACCCACGGAAAACCAGACCGGTGTAATATTCAATCTTCTGTACAATGCCCAAATCAATAATGAGCATGTCTCCGTAACCGGCTTTTGTAAATTCGTCAACCGTTTTCCCGATATAGTCCAGTATTTCTAAGGCTTTCTGATTTCCCGACGCCAGCTTTTGCGCTCGCTCAAGCACCTCGGTGGTGCCGAAAAGCCGCTGAAGACTTGACGCGAGCTCTACAGCTTTCTGATTTTTCAGGGCTGTGGTAAAAGGATACTCTCCCGAATTTTTCGCGGCGATGTAGGCGCGCAGGTTGTTTTTGTCCTCATCGTCTATTTCGTACTCCGCGATAAGCGCGTCGAAAAACGAAGCGTGCCCTATTTCAAGCTTTGCTTTTTTGCCGCATATTTTAAGCGCTTCGAGCGCCGTGAAGATACAGCGCATATCTTCTTCATGTTTGTCTCCGCCGATTATTTCCACTCCGCTTTGTAGCATCTGGCTTCTTTTGGCGTGAAATGCCTTGATGTTCCGAAAAACATTCTGCGAATAGCAGAGCAACAAGGGAAGCTTCTCGTCCTTGAGCTTGGACATTGCGACACGCACTACGGGAGAGGTGTTGTCGGGACGCAGCGCGAGAGTCTTACCGTCCATGTCGGAAAACCTGAATATGCTTTCCTCATTTATATCGTTTTTATCGTGGTCAAATGTTTTGTAATATTCAAGTTCGGGAGTGCTTACCGGTTTGTATCCGAGTCGGAAATATATGTCAAGCAGTGCGTCTTCAATTTTTCCGGGGATCAAAGCCTCTTCGTATATGAGGTCCCTTGTTCCGGACGGTATGTTTTTGATTACATTTTTCATGTGTTCGCGGTCCTTTCCTGTCCGTCATAATAAAAAGTCTGCTGTCTATACACTTTATCGCTTTAGCACGCTAAATTATTTGTACTTAAATTTTAGCATAAATTTTTCAAAATGTCAATATACAAAATTGAATTTATGGCATTTCGTCACATTTAACATACTTTATGTCTTCATATGAAAATAATTATCTTTTTTTACATGCAAGGGTCGTAAGCTGAATTTAAAATTGTAAAAGATATCCTTTAATATTAACACATATGTAATATTTTCATGATATAATTATATAACCGAATATTAATCACGACAGTATTATTTTTCCGGCTGCAGTGACTGTCATGGGTGAAAGAACCGAAGAGAGGGCATGTCGTTTGGGTTTACGGGGTCAGAGAAATATACCGTATTTTTGATATGCTTTTAGAAAAGCCGGCTTATTGTAAAAACGTACAGAAAGTAAGAAATCATAATGACAAAACAGGAATTTCAATTGGGGCACGGACTAAGACTTCATACGGTGCAGACCCGAAAATTCAAGGTTTCAAGGCTGTCAGTTTCATTTATCTGTAAGGCGGACAGTCTGTATTCACCTTTGACTAAACTTATGTTTTCCGTGCTTTTAAGGGGAAGCGAAAAATATCCGACCGTTACACAGATCAATAAAAGATTGGACGAGCTCTACGGAAGTACTGTTTCATTCAGATGTTTACAGGCGGGGGAGAGGCATATATTTAAAATAATCTGCGAGTTTCTCGACGAAAGCTTTATACCGCAAAATGATAAGGCGGATACGTTTTCCGGTACGCTTGAAGTTATAAAGGATATTTTGTTTCACCCCAAAAGAAATAAAGACGGAACACTTGATAACACATATATAGATAGTGAAAAAAAGATAGCAATTGACGGCATTCGGGCAAAAATAAACGACCAGAGGGCATATTCCGCGGAAAGGTGCAGGCAGATATTGTTTGGCAGTGACCCTCGCGGAATTTTGATTGACGGTACCGAGGACCTG
>CASEEB010000227.1 GCA_949286815.1 uncultured Eubacteriales bacterium
TGAATCGGACGGCGAATCGGGTGTTCGCGTCGATTCCGCCGAGTTGAAAAACAAAGAGTTTATTTAGACGAAAAATCGTCTTTGAAAGGAATTTATATGCCTCAGCATGTGGTTGTAACCGAATATTCCCCCGACTGGAAAGTGAAATTTGAAAGAGAAGCCGAGATAATTAAAAATATTCTGAAGGATAATCTTATTTCCATACACCATATAGGCAGTACTTCGGTCGAGGGTCTTAAAGCCAAGCCGGTTATTGATATAATGCCCGTTGTGGCGGAGATCGGCAAAGTTGATTGTCTGGCAGGCGAATTTGAAAAAGCGGGATATGAGTATATGGGTGAATTCGGAATACCGGGAAGGCGATATCTGCGCAAGGGCGGCGATGAAAGAACTCATCAGATACATATTTTTGAGGTCAGCAATAAGGCGGCGATTGAAAGACATCTTGCGCTCAGGGATTATTTGCGGACGCATAAGGAGGCTGCCGACGAGTACGGCAGGCTGAAGGAGAGACTGTCAAAAACCTTTCCCTATGATATAGAAGCCTATTGCGACGGAAAGGATGAATTTGTAAAGGCTTTGGAGCAGACCGCGCTTGAGTGGAAAGCGGAAAATCAAGCCTGATTTTCGGAGTTTTTTAAAAGAGGGGAAACATTTGTATGTCGTACGGAAAAAGAATATTTCTTTATAAAATATGGAACTTTTCGATAACGCCGATAGAAGAGGTAATAAATACCGTTGACAGGGCAGTGACCGACGGATTCAATACCATCGCGGTGCATATTATATGGTCCTGCGCGCAGCCGAGGGCAGACGAATACGATTTTGAGCCGTATGACCGGATGCTGGATTATATTATTAACGTAAAGGGGCTGCCGGTGATTATTCTTGTGGACTTTTGCAGATTTACGCGTATGCTTGACAGGGACGGCGTGCTTATGTCGGATGAGGTGCAGCGCGATTGTTTCGGAAATGTGGGGGCGGGAGGAGCTTTTGAGTCCCGTGTCATGCCTTCTTTTTCCAGCGAAAGCGCCATGAAAAAAGTGATTGACTTTTTTCGACGCACGGTTAAACACTTTAATGATAAATACGGCAAAAAAGTGTTATATTATCTTGCCGCAAACACACCTTACTGTGAAACCGAGTATTGGTGCACGGGCGAGTATGATTATTCCGAAGCGGCAAAACAGGGATTTTTGACATATCTCAAAGATATTTTCGGTAATACGGAAAACCTGAACAATGCGTTGCATACGGGTTATACATCCTTTGAGGAAATTATACCTCCGAGCCGCTCAGGTGTCGGAAATTTGCTGAGCTTATATTGGTATGTTTACCGACACAAAATGCTGAAAAGATTTATAGATTCCTGCGCGGATACGGTTCATGATATTTGCTCTGACAATGGGACGGGTTTTTCGGTACAGTTCGGCAGCACGATAGACCGGAGCATACTTTTAAGGGGAACAGTCATGTTTTGGGACCTTTGCGAAAAGGCCGACCTTGTTTGGGTGGATGACGCGCCCGACTACAACCACGCTTTTTCCTGTGATTACACCCTCTCAAATCTTCCTTGTGGCGCATACCTTGCGCAGGAGATCGACGGACCCTCTCAGACAGGCGCGACTCCGGAAAAGTATCAAAAACAGGGTTTGGAATGTTACGGTCACGGATGTCTGGTTGTCGGGATTGCCAATTGGTTCATGGATGAGAAATACGAAAAATACCGTCCGGTATGGCATTATATAAGAGACAATTGTCTTGACGGGCGGGGAGAGTCTTCGGAAGTTTCTTACAGCGAGGTTATTACGTTTAAATTGAGCAGGCTGTTGCTTGACGGAAATGCCGATGAAATACGGCGTCAATATGAGATGTTGTCGGCGGGGGAAGACAAATGTATAAAGATAAACATAGAGAATGACCTTAACAGTATAATCTCCGGATTGGGCGGGAAAATTCCGGAGAAATGAAAAGCACACGACTTGTCCGAAAATGAATCGGAGATTTTTCAATAAGGGAGAAAGCCCCGTCGTACAATGTTTTCAGTGTGGGATTGTATCTGCCCGTCGAAAAATCAAGTGGAGCCCGCTTTCTTTTAAGGCGAGGGAACGTCTTAATTTAATTATATAAAATTTAATTATATAAAATGCCTCGGCGTTTTATATAAATTTTTGAAGGAGGAAATGTATGAGCACCAAAAAATTTGTCGTCAGAAGCCTGGCATTGATTATGTCAATTTTAACCCTGTTTATGTTTGTATCATGCAATACTGGTACGAACGACATAGGGACAGAGTCTGACGTGTCGGAAAATCTGACCGAGACCGGAACGGAAGGCACGGAAAGCGGGTCTCTGCCGGAGGAAAATACAACCGGCGGAAACGCGGACACGCCTCAGGATGAGCCCAAAGTCAATTACATAGTCAAGGAAACCACGGTTAAAACGGAAGGCTATGACCTGTCAAAAAAGGGAAGTATAATGTCTGAGGATGAAACGGGCGTCAAATCGCTTTTCTTTGCCGATTATGAGGACGGAGACAAGACGGTAGGCGGCGAGGCAAGCTTTCGCGACGCGAATATGGCGTCGGTGAAGGACGGAATGCTTTATTTTCCGCATGACGGGCAAGATTTTCTCGGAAATTGGAGCACGTGGTCTCCTGTGGTCGGAGCGTCAGTAAAGGACTATATACAGGTGCAGTTTTCCGCGGATATCAAGAGTTTCAGACCAAATTCGTCCGAGACCAGCTCGTGGACTTCAACCTTTATCGGATGCTATGTGTCAAACTACGCCTCAAAGATACCGGATGGGCCGGGAGACGGTCTTTGGTTCACGTTTACTCCGGAAAATGAGATCACAATACTCGGAGGAAACGATAACGGCTGGCCTGCCGGCTTTGCCAAGGTGCAGATTGAACAGGGCTTCGGGGAAATGCAGCATATTGATATTGTGTGTACCGAGGATTACGACACTTATATATATGCCTCGTATGACGGCAAAGAAAGCGTGCTGCTGCTTAAGACCTCTATGAGCGAGACCGAAATCTCGGTTTATGACGGCAGCGGAGAATTTGTGATATCCGTACCCAATGACCCGTCAAACTGCGCGGGAGACCATTTTACGGTTTTCGCTCACAACGGCGGAGCATGTGTTATGGATAATGTAAAAATACTTGTAGGAGAAAAGGAGTCTGAAAAAGTGGAAAAAGAAATAACTGCCGTTCCGGAACCCGGGGCGACTCTCGGCCTTGATATTACCGATAAAAAGGACCTTGTAAGTATCTGCTATTCGGTATGGTTTGACGGGATTCTCGGAACCGGAACCGAGCCTGTGACCGATTTCAACAATATCACCGAAGTACTTGAGGGAAAAAGAGAATGGGGCGGGGAGACCGCTTTCCATTATTGGGCGAAGCCCGCTCAGGGATATTACAGAAGCACCGACAAAAATGCCATAAGAAACAACATGAAGCTTCTGGGAGACGCGGACGTGGACTTTATAATTCTTGACTATACAAACGCGAATGACGGATATATTACGAATTCTGCAACCGGAGAGGTATGGGCGTTTGCTCCGCTTCGCGCTTTGTGCGAAACTATAATGGAGATGAGAGCGGAGGGTCAGAAAACGCCGTATATCGTGCTTTGGTGCGGAAAGTCGGAAGGTCCGCTTATTCAGGCGTTTTACGACAAATTTTACACGGAGGAAAAGTGGGCTGACTGCTTTGTTTATTGGGAAGGAAAGCCCTTTATGCTGTACACTGTCTCCGAGGCGGAATTTCCCGCCAAAGATCTCTTTACGGTACGCCGCATGTGGGGATTGACTACGGATAGATGCTGGAGATTTTTAAACATTGACAACGAGGATACAGCGTATAAAAGAGAAGGGGCATATGAGCAGATAAGCGTAGCTGTCGCCTCCCAGGAAACTTACATGTCCATGCCGACCGCTCACGGCAGAAATCACGGTATATTTTTCTATGAGCAGTGGACAGAGGCGTTTGAGGTGCGTCCCAAGGTGGTGACTCTTACGTGGTGGAACGAATGGGCTGCCCAGAGGTTTATAGTAGACGGACAGACCGCGTTTGTCGACAATTACAATCAGGAATACAGCCGGGACATAGAGCCTATGGAAGGCGGTCACGGGGATCAGTATTATCAATGGATGAAACAGTACATAGAGGCATACAAAGCCGGTGAAGACTGCCCGCGTCTGGTTGAGGAAGGATATTAACACATACTGAAATAAGGGAGCGGTCGTCTGATGACAATAAAGTTCATCGATGAGCCGCTCCCGGTATTTTATTGTAAGTCGATTGATGTACGGATTTTATTACATAGCGCATATGTCCACCGCCTCCCGGGCGGCGGGCTTCATATCCGACGTTCAGCGTAAGTTTAATTTACCGCTGAACAACTCGTATCCAAATCTCCCGAACATTCAATCATGCATAAAATGATGAATAAAATATCAAGGAGCACAAGCAAAAGTCGAAAAACAGCCACTCAAGCACCGCCTGAGCCGGTTTTTTATCCCCAATGAGGAGGTTTTACCCTCAAATGGGCATAGTTTCCCGCTATAGGCGCAACTTGTTTATTCCGGAACTGTTCGGTTCGCCCGGCCCGGATGCACATCAACAGGTTGGCACACCCGAACAGGACATGGAACCGGTTCATGTTCTTGGCAATGCCACGGTATGCAACCTTCCTATACCCGAAATCCCGTTTGACTATGAGAAAGGCGTGCTCGACCTTACAGCGAATCGATGAGATGCGATTTTCCATTTGCTTTTCCCAGTTGATTCCCTCATAGTCTTTGGATGTTTTCAGGCTGGAAGGACGCTTACAAATGCGGTAATCGATTTGGGACAGGTGTTCATCCTTTACGACCTCCTCCTGCTTAGGAACGCCCAGATATCCGGAATCGCCGTACACGACATGGTCATCCTCCCGGATCAGCTTGGTGGCTTCTGTAGAGTCATGGACATTGGCAGCCGTGCCTTCGATTGTGTGAATATACCCCGTTCCTGCATCCACGCCGGCGTGAACCTTCATGCCATGATACCACTGATTTCCCTTCTTCGTCTGATGCATCTCCGGATCTCGGGTTCCTGTACGGTTTTTCGTGGAACTGGGAGCAGAAATGATGGTAGCATCCACAATCGTACCGCCATGCATCAGCAAGCCAGATTCGTCAAGGCGATCCCTGATGTCGGCAAAGATCTTCTCTCCGATGTTGTTTTTCTCAAGCAGATGGCGAAACTTCAGTAAGGTAGTTGCATCCGGAACCTGTTCCGTCATAAAATTTATGCCAAGAAAACTACGCATGGCGTAGCTGTCATATATTGCATCTTCGGTTCCTTCATCCGACAGATTGAACCATGTCTGCATCAGATACATCCGTAGCATCGTCTCGATCCCCCGGACTGGTCGACCATGCTCTCCCTTCGGATAGTACGGTCTGATCATGTCTACCCATGCTTCCCACGGGATGATCTCATCCATCTTGTTGAGAAATTCCTCCCGCTTCGTTGTCCTTTTCCGGTTTCCGTATTCAACATCCGTGAATGTTATCTGGTCTTCCATGCTACACACCTGCCTTGCTTTGCTTTCCTCTATTATACTACTTTCTGAATATTTT
>CASEEB010000228.1 GCA_949286815.1 uncultured Eubacteriales bacterium
GCGCCGAAATGAGGCGGACAATCCGGGTCGGGATAATCGGGTGAGAAAGCGTGAGGGACAAAATGGTTGACTCCGCGCACAAGCAAAAAGTCCATAAGCCACTTCATCATCGGTAAATCCTCAGCCCAACCGTAAGCTCCGAACACCTCGCACATTGCCCTGCCTTCCATATGCCCGGTAAGATGCGCCTGTGATGAGCACAGCTTTGCAAGTATATAGTGGTAAAATTCCCCGTCAGCCACACCCGTTGAAGCGCTTGAAGTATATGTATAATCAGCCATTCCGGGAATGACCTGATGAAGCACGATGTCCATTCCGCTCATATCCTGTCCCTCAAGAGACCGGAAATAATGTCCCGCGCTGACACCCATATGAGCATGGCTGTTCATATCCTCTATTACATGCCCGATATACATGACATTGTGCTCACGGCACCAGTTTCCGACTCGCTTGGAAAAACAGTCTCTGTAAAGTTCTGTAACCGTATCCATATATGCAAAGCGAATCTCCGACTGACTGTCACCGCCGTTGTCATCCTCAAACCACAAAAGATTGAGATGAGGCACAGGGTCAAATCCGAGTTTTTGCCGCATGATGTTCTCAACATTTTCATTCCACGGAAGCGCCAGAGAACGGGTTCCTATCCGGGAATCGTATATTCCGTAATCTACCCGCACCTGACCGAACATCTGATTTCCGAACGGAGGTTCATCCGAAAAGAAGCCGGCGAAGGTCTTTCCGAATTCGTCCTTATAATGTTCATAGTGCTTCTGATATACCTCTTCTATAAGCACATCGACCGACTCGGGATTTATCATGTCAATAAATCCGGGCTTTCCGCCTCTGCGCGATTTGTAATAGAAGAATATCCTCCACACGCCCTCCGGTATATCCCAGGTCAGGAAGTTTCCGCTGACATACTCCGTAATATTTATACCTTCGTAAAAGCACTTTTCATCGTCTCCGGGATGCCTGCGATACGCATATACTCCCAGAAGAATATTTTCACTGTTTCCCGCGTCGCACATAACAGATGCCTGTCTTTTGGGACCTGAAACATCAATATGCCTCTCGATAAGTACCCACTGTCTGAGCTCCGGGTGCTTTTTCTCAATTCCTCCGTTGGCGTGCCCCGTGGGAAATCTGTCGTCGTCAAGCACCCAGACTTTCATACCGAGCTTTTTTGCCTGATCCATAATAATGTCAACGTCGCGCCACCAACCCTCGCCGCAGAAATCAGGATGAGGTCTGGATTCAAGGCAAAGCGCACGACAGCCGCTGTCATATATCCGCTTTACCTGTTCCGGTATGCGTTCGGTGTGATTTCCGTGCTGCCAGTAAAACGGCAGCAAATAATTACCCTCATGCCCCTCAAGGACATCCGTAAGCCTTGTATACATATTAAAATCTCCCTTCCACAGGTGTTTTATTTTGAGGATTTAATGTAATCTCTGTAGAAATATGCGCTCTTTTTCGGCTTGAGTTCAAGTGTATTACGGTCGCATTGCGTAATTCCGAATTTGAAGTTAAATCCCGCGGACCACTCGAAATTGTCCATAAGGCTCCACAGATAATAACCCCGGATATCGTATCCCTCGGAAATCGCTTTTTTCAGGCTGTCCAAAAATCCCGAAATATACCTTATTCTGTCAGCGTCATCAACAATACCGTCTTTGCCGACAGGCTCCTCGCCCTCAAAATAAGTGCCGTTTTCGGTGATATATATTGGCACCTTGATGTCATACAGCTTATGGAGCAATACTACCGCCTCATAAAGCGCCTGCGGGTAGTATTCCGTACGGTTGTTAAGGAAATTTCCTCCCTGCGAGAAATCCGCCTGCGCCTTGACATTGACGGAAACCGGCACACGGTTGTACACGTTCAGGCCAAAAAAGTCAATGGGGCTTGACATCAGTTTAAGGTCGTTTTGCCCTATATCCATAAGCGTTCCCTCGGCGGCAAGATGTTCAAGTATGTAATCCGAATACCTGCCCGACAGTACCGGATCACAGTAAAATTTCCAGTTTCGCTCATCCTGATCTATCACAAGCTTTGCGTCTTCGGGCGAGTCGGTAAGCGCGTGCCTTTTCCATATGTCGATAACTATACCTATCTGCGTATTGCTTAAATTTGCCGCTCTGAAGGCCTCGACCGCTTTTCCGTGCGCCACAAGTATATTGTGCCTTGCCTGATTTCCGCTCTTCTCGTCGGTATGTCCGGGAGCAAACCCTCCCAGCGCGTATCCCACATATGTCGCGATTGGCTCATTTATTGTACTCCACATGGGGACTACATCTCCAAAGGCGGCGAACATCTTTTCCGCATACTCCCCAAACCATTCTATGCTGTCACGGTTGACCCATCCGCCCCTGTCTTCAAGTACCTGCGGAAGGTCCCAGTGGTATAACGTCACATTCGGCTTGATACCCGCGTTTAAAAGCTTTTCAAAAGCTCTTTTATAATAATCAACGCCTTTTGAATTAAGCTTCCCGACGCCTTCGGGGATAACTCTCGACCATGAGACAGACATTCGATAGCTGTTCACCCCTATCCATTTGAGCATATCAAGGTCGCGCTCAAAGCGATTATAACTGTCGCACGCGACATCGGGTGTCTGACCCTGAAAAATTTTTCCCGGCTTTTTCGCGAAAACATCCCATATACTTTCGCTCCTGCCGTCCTCAAGGGCGCCGCCCTCTATCTGACCCGCGCTCGTCGCAAGCCCCCACAGAAAATCCTTCGGAAAAATATTCTCACCTGCCATACTTCTGCATCCTTTCAAACAATGGATTTTTTATTTATATTTTATGTCATAAAGACATACATAATCAAACCTCATATAACCTGAACCCGTGCGGAATTTAAATATCAAACAGATTCCACGGATATTCATCCGGCGGATAACTGACAGCCTCAACAGTCACTCCGGTTACGGGATGTACAAATTCGCACCTGTGTGCCCACAGAGCGCATGAACATCTGTTGTCACGACTTCCGTATTTCCCGTCTCCGCACACGGGATGACCCGCATAGGCAAACTGAACCCTTATCTGGTGTGTCCGCCCGGTCAAAAGATTTATTCTTACAAGACTTTTCGTTTTTTCGCCGAAAACCGTCTCCGACAGAACTATATATTCAAGTTTTGGTTCCTTCGCGCCTTTTCTTGAACCTTTTACCACATACGACTTGTTCTTTCCCTTATCATGATACAAAAAATCGTGAAGAATTCCCCTGTCATCTACCATCTTTCCGTCAACAACCGCAAGATATTCCTTTTTATACTTTCTCTCCGAAATCATATTTGAAAGCTGTTGGCTGATATCCCTGTTTTTTGCATATATAATCACGCCTCCGGTTCCGACGTCGAGGCGGTGCACCACCCCGACATAAGCATCTTCACCCAAATACTTCAAAAGTCTTTCGGGCAAGGAGTCGCCGCTGTCCGTATACTGTGAAGCCAATCCCACAGGCTTCTCGCAAATTATAAGAAAACTGTCTTCATATAAAATTTTTATCGGCGGGTTTTCATCTGTTCTCATAGCTTTTCTCTCGGTCGTTTTTTGTCAATTGTAAAAATAAGGATGCGGAAAAACCGTATCCTTATCCTTGCGGTATAATACCGCGGCTATATCAGTCCGCGTAAACGCTGACCTGTTTTTTATCTTTTGTCTTCTGCTCAAACTTAACTTTTCCGTCGATAAGCGCAAAAAGCGTATCATCTTTGCCCTTACCCACATTGTTTCCGGGATGTATCGCCGTTCCTCTCTGTCTTACAATAATATTACCGGCTACAACCGCCTGTCCGTCGGCTCTCTTTACGCCAAGCCGCTTTGACTCACTGTCACGGCCGTTCTTCGTGGAACCAACACCCTTTTTATGAGCAAAAAACTGTAAACTGAGCTTTACCATTATCTTTTCCTCCGATTATTTTTTAATTGCCAAGGACCCCGAAATCTAATCTTCATCCTCATATGGCTTGTCAATCACAGACATGTCAAGATATTCGTAATATTCCTCCATCATATCCTGAATCTGCTTGTAATAAGCAAGGAATATTCCGGAAACCGCATATCTTTTCAGCTCATCCTCCTCATATTGAGGAAGCGCCGACTTGGATTTTATACGTATATCTGTTGTTTTATCGTCAATTTCATAATCAATATGAGAATCGTAAGCCACTTCAACCGTATTGATTATAAGCATGGTCATCGCGGACAGCGCGGCGCAAAGCACATCGTCGCCTTCCTCGCCGTATCCCGTATGCCCCTGCTCCTCAAAGCCGTAAAACACGCCACCGCTGCGATAAAATACAATTTTTGTCATACCGCAAAAACATCAGCCAACGATAGACGTTATCTGAACCTTGGTGTACGGCTGTCTGTGACCCATTTTCTTTTTCTCGTTTTTCTTTGACTTGTACTTGAAGACATAAATCTTCTTTCCCTTACCGTTCTTTTGCACAATGCCCTTTACGACAGCTCCCTCAACTGTGGGAGTTCCCGCTTTAAAGCCTGTGCCGGAGGAAATCGCGTACACTTTGTCAAATGTAATTTCCTCTCCCTCAGCGCAGTCAAGCTTTTCAATAAAGATAATGTCCTGCTCTGTTACTTTATACTGCTTTCCGCCGGTCTCGATTATAGCAAACACGAAAAGCACCTCTCTTTCATCTAAGTCTCGCTGAACAATGGCGACTGCCCCAACACAGTGAGAGCGGCACTTGCAAAAAGCCATTTTCAAGCGGCATTCTATTTTACCACAAATTTATTCATTTGTCAATAGATTTTTTCATTTTTTACAAATTTCTTTCCCGGATAATATTAAATTTCTAAATATACATTGATTGACAACAAAGGCACAATAATGTATAATTATGATATCAAAACAGTAAAAAACAAATTAAAAGCAAGGAAGCGCTTATTTCGGAAATTTCACAAAAACGTGACATAATTTATGCATTGCCTTTGGTGACGTGCCGGAAAAGCGCAGACTTAATTCACCGCAAAATAAAACCCCGCATTTCAGTCATGTTCAGATTTTCCCCTCATCAACACCACTACAGATTCAAAAAAGATAATATCGAAAAAATCGCGTCCGTAATAACCCGGAAT
>CASEEB010000229.1 GCA_949286815.1 uncultured Eubacteriales bacterium
TTATCCGTTGATTATGTGCCGTCAGGCAAAGAAGCTCGGAAAATTGCACGGCAGATTAAACGCGTGTTTTGCGTTTATCGGACTTGTAATTTCGGTAGGTCTTACATTGCTTTCATATTTTACGGACATTTTCGCGTGGGCACAGAATTACCGTGTGGCGATTATTCTGATTTATCAGCTTTTAGGTATAATACCTGTTCTCCTCAGTTCCTCCGGAATGGTTTCGGAGGAAGAGGACAAGGAAAAGCAAAAATAACCGAGGGATTTTATGAGTGAAAATGAACGTATATTAAATGCATTGATAAAACAGGTGTCAAAGCCGGGCAGATACTGCGGCGGAGAGTTCGGGCAGATTATAAAGGATAAATCCCAAATTAAAGCCCGCTTCGCCTTTGCGTTCCCCGATACATATGAAATAGGAATGTCAAACCTGGGCATAAGGATACTTTACGACTGTCTTAATAAGGAAAATGATATATGGTGCGAGAGAGTATACGCCCCCTGGACGGATATGCAGGAGAAAATGGAGGAATATAATGTTCCTTTGTGGGCGCATGAGAGCAAGGATGAGGTCAGAACATTTGATTTTCTCGGATTTACCCTTCAATATGAGATGTGTTATACAAATGTGCTGAATATGCTCAGACTTTCGGGTATTCCTCTTTATGCGGCAGAGCGCGGAGAAGAATTTCCTTTGATTATCGGAGGAGGTCCGTGCGCATATAATCCCGAACCGGTAGCGGATTTCTTTGATCTGTTCAATATCGGCGAGGGAGAAGAAATGCTTGTGGAAATCGTGCGTCTTTACATAAAAATGAAAGCCGAGAACAGATATACAAAAGCGGACTTTCTTCACGAAGCGGCAAGGACCATACCCGGCGTTTATGTTCCGTCCTTATATGACGTTACATACAACGGCGACGGAACAATAAAGGCGTATACTCCTGTATTTGACGATATACCCGTAAAGGTCGAAAAGCGAATCATCAAAGACATGGACAAGGCGGAGTTTCCGAAGCAGGTTATAATGCCTTACACTGAAGTCGTTCACGACCGGATAATGCTTGAGGTTTTCAGAGGCTGTATAAGAGGCTGTCGGTTTTGTCAGGCGGGCATTATATACAGGCCTGTAAGAGAAAAAACCCCGGATGTGCTTAATAATCAGGCGAAATGTCTGTTTGAAAATACGGGATACGAGGAAATTTCCCTTTCCTCTCTGTCTATCAGCGACTATTCGGGACTTGCGGAACTGACCGACAAGCTGCTTGAATGGACACCCGACAATATGGTAAGTCTGTCCCTGCCCTCTCTGCGCGTTGACAGTTTTACAAAGGAACTGATGGATAAGGTGGCGACTGTCCGTTCATCCTCGCTTACTTTTGCTCCCGAAGCGGGAACACAAAGGCTGAGGGATGTCATCAATAAAAATGTCGATGAGGATGATTTGCTCAGGGCTGTAAATGTCGCGTTTGACGCCGGAAAAACACAGGTCAAACTGTACTTTATGCAGGGATTGCCGACCGAGACAGAGGAGGATCTGAAGGGTATCCCCGCACTTGCGAAGAAAGTAATAGAGTCATTCTACGCAAACCCCAACAGAAGCCGGTCAAGGTCCCCTCAGGTCACGTTCAGCGTTTCGTGCTTTATACCCAAGCCGTTCACTCCTTTTCAGTGGGAACCGCAGGATTCTTTGGAAATGCTTGAGGAAAAACAAACTTTTATCGGTGAATGTGTTAATGACAGAAAAATAAAATATCAGCACCACGACGCAAAAACCTGCCGCATTGAAGCGGTACTCGCCAAAGGAGACAGGCGACTGTCCAAAGCCCTTGAGTTGGCATGTAATGAGGGATTCAGGTTCGACGCCTGGAGCGAGTTTTTTGATTATGACAAATGGATATCGGTTATAGAGCGGGCGGGGCTCGACCCTTCGTTTTATGCCAACAGAAGGATCCCGTATGACGAAATTCTTCCGTGGGATATTATTGACTGCGGTGTTACCAAAGAATTTTTGATACGCGAAAATATAAAGGCTCATGAAGGCGTAGTGACTCCCGACTGTCGGACACATTGTTCGGGGTGCGGAGCAAACAGACTTGGAGGTGAGAGAACGTGCTGCCCGAAAATCACAAAGAATTAAGCGGCTGCTATTCAAAATTTGAAAGACCGTATCTTGAAAGCCCTGAGATATTCAGGATAAAATTCTCCAAGACCGGCAATCTGCAATATATTTCTCATCTTGATCTACAGAGGACTTTCCACCGCGTTCTGGTCAGAGCCGGAATACCAATGTGGTATACCAAAGGATTTAACCCTCACGCGAAGCTTGTGTTTGCGCTTCCCTTGCCTATAGGCTGTGAAAGCATGTGCGAACTTGCCGACCTTAAAATAGAGCGCGAAATAACCGAGGATGAAATTAAGGCGCAGCTAAACGCGCAGCTTACGGACGAAATGTATATTCTTGACGTATACAGACCAAACACAAAATTTGCCGACATTATGTATGCGGAATACAGAATAATCATAAGTTCGCCCAATATAAAACCCGATACCGCCGAAATTGTTTCAAAACTGTTTTCTTCTCCCTTTTATATGATGAAAAAGACAAAATCGGAGGAAAAAGAGGTAAATATATCGGACTTCGTAAAATCGTTTGAAGCTTTTTTCAAGGATGGCGCAATCGAGATAAAAACCATACTTTCCGCCGGCAGTACCGCAAATCTGAATCCGGAATATGTAATTGCCGCTTTAAAGGACAGGACAGATATTTTCGGTTGCGATGCGTTAAAATGCTCATATAATATCATGAGGACTCGATTTTACGACCGCGACATGCTTGAATTCAGATAATATTTAACAAAAAAGTTTACATATATCAATTTCTTTTTTTGATAAAAAATGATATAATCAGTATAATTATGGAATGCGTCAGTCATTCCGTTATAATCGGAGGTTTTTATATGGCTATTAAAATGAGAGTACTTTGTTATCCCGAAAAGAAAAAACTGCTTGCTGTCGGAAATATGATTAAGTCGGAATACGACCTTAATGTAAATTCCGTAGACAGAATTCCCCCGGCGTATTCCTGCGACAAAGAAAGGCTTGTTATTCTCGCTATTAACATCAAGGGAAATACTTTGCCCGATGATTACAGACTGTTCGTAAAAGAACTCACAAAGGCAAGAGCGCAAAATGTCGCTATATTGTCCGCCGGAAGTGATGAGGCGGTAAATCAGACAAAGCAGCTCGTTAAAGAAGCAGGCGCAAATGTTATCGAAAACACCATGCAAATCAAAATAGGGCTGTTTGACTCTAAGGTCTCCGATACCGAAAAGACCGATATACTCAATTGGGTAAAATCCACAATCGAAGCACTCAACTGAAAATACATAGAATTTATTTTAACCGGAAAAGGGTTGCGGCATAAAATAAAATTGCCGTCAACCCTTTTTTATTGAAGCACAAAATATGTGCAAAAGGCTCTGCTTTTTTATTCCGGGCTGTGCAAGCCCGGTAATTTGTTTTTCAGTTTAAATTTATGTTATATACGGGGATTTAAAAATATCCGGATTTTCGGAATATTTGCCGTAATTCTCCATAATTATATTTACTGTCTCCAAAGGGGTTTTGTGCGTTGTGTCTATGACAATATTGTAATTGTTATAATCATAATAATCGACGCCGTAGATATCCAAAAATCTGTCACGTTCCACAAGGCTGCGTTTTACAAGCTTTTCGCACGCGTCGTCCACGTCAATATATTTTTCCTCTTCTCCGCGCTGATTTTTCATAACCCGGACTGCCGCCTCATGCGGGTCTATTGTCAAAAAGATTTTGAAAGTATTTTTGGCAAAATACCACGCCATACGTGAGTCGAATACAAGCTTATCCTCTTTGCGCTCTAACGAAAGCCGTGTGACAGTCTCGTCTATTTCTCGGTCAAGCTCCGGGTTTTCATTCATTCTGAGATTAAGCTCAAGGGTTGAGATACCGAGACGTCTGGCGTATTCCCTTTGCACCGCGCCTGTACTGTAAATTGTAAAGCCGAATTTTTCCTTCATAATACTGCATACGGTGGATTTTCCGCTTCCGAGCTTGCCCGTGATTGAAATCAGCATATATAAGCAACCTTTCTTTTAAACGTATTGAGTGAATAGCGTGAAGGTAATTTATATCGTATCAAAATACAACCTGTTTCACACATAATTATTTTGCATAGCAAATTTGCGATATTTATGTGTACAATTATATCACTTTTTGGTTTCACTGTCAATGTTTAACAACTATAAAAACCATATATCGACATACCGATTATTCAATTATTTTGCCGAAACCGGCGCTTTTTAAAGCGGAGAAAGGAATCTGGGAGCATTCTTAAAAAAACTTGCGAACGCTTGCGACAAGAGTATAGGGGAGATAAGCTTTGCCGGGTTCAGCGGGAGATTACACTGACACTGAAATGAAAGTCGCATATGTCTTGCGCCTCATAGACGGCGCAAGACATATGCGCTATGTTATACATTATTTAATCTGTTTAGTCTTTTTAATCTTTTTGTCCCTGCTGTTTGATTTTTTTATTTTCTTTAAAGTAAATCACAGCCGAGCAGACCGCTCCTCCCGCCGCAAAGGCTATACAAAGATAGACAAACAGATTGCCTATGACAGAGTATAAAGTGACATTATTTCTGATATAAACATCATCCATAATATAGCCTTCTTTCAGCGCGCCAAGCTCCTGCAATACTTTACCGGTGGGAGATATTATTGAGGAGACGCCGGTATTCGCGGCTCTTACCAGATACCTTCCCGTTTCAATTGCTCTGAGCTTTGACTGCGAATTGTGCATATAAACCGCCGCGGAATCCCAGAACCAGGAGTCGTTTGTGGATATACAGATAAGCTCTGCCCCGTCGTTTACGGCTTCACGCGTCACCTGCTCATAAATTGAGTCGAAACACACCCCGCAGCCTATCTTACCGACCTCGGTGTCCATTATGTTGCTTCCCTGACCGGCAAGCAGATCCTCTTCGAGCATTCCGATGTTTGCCAGAGGGGGTATGAGCGTCATTACCAGACTGCGCATCGGGACAAACTCCCCGAAAGGCACAAGATGCCGTTTTGAATAAATAACCTCCCCGAAGGTACCGTCGGGCTTAACTTCTATTATCGAGTTATAAAGACCGTCGTCGTCATTGTCGGTATAGTCCGCTCCCTCTCCCTCGGTAAATGCGGAGACCAGAATTGTAACGTTCGCCTCTTTGGCAAGGTTACTTACATACTCCACCATATAATCGTATGAAAAAATGTTGTAAGGAAGCGCCGTTTCGGGCCA
>CASEEB010000230.1 GCA_949286815.1 uncultured Eubacteriales bacterium
AGCCGCCAGAGGCGGCATTAGGATTAACATAAAGAGTAATAAATATTAAGGAACAGTTATTATGGAAAACAGAGAGAAATTTTATATTACAACCGCGATACCTTACGCTTCGCGCAAGCCGCATTTCGGAAATACGTACGAGGTCATAGCTACGGACGCCGTAGCGAGATACAAAAGAGCAAGAGGGTACGACGTGTTTTTCTGTACGGGTACGGATGAGCACGGTCAGAAGGTCGAGGAGCTTGCCAAAGAATGCGGCGTTACTCCGAAAGAATATGTGGATAAGGTTACGGGCGAGATACGCGCGGTCTGGGATAAGATGAACGCAAGCTATGATTGGTTTATACGTACAACCGACGACTATCATGAAAAAGCGGTCGAGAAGATATTCAAGAGATTTTATGACCAGGGGGACATATATAAAGGATATTATGAGGGCTGGTACTGCACTCCCTGCGAATCCTTCTTTACCGAAACTCAGGTAGTTGACGGCAAATGTCCCGACTGCGGAAAGCCGGTGCAGAAGGGGAGGGAAGAAGCGTACTTTTTCAAAATGAGCAAATATGCCGACAGGCTGATAAAGCACATCGAGGAAAATCCGTCCTTTATCGTCCCGGAATCCCGGAAAAAAGAAATGGTAAATAACTTTCTCCGTGTCGAGGGCGGACTTCAGGACCTTTGTGTGTCCCGCACATCGGTAAAGTGGGGTATTCACACCTTTGACCCGAAGCATGTCATATACGTCTGGATTGACGCGCTTACGAATTATATAACGGCGCTCGGATACGACCCCGACAAAACATATGAGGAACAGTCCGAAAAATTCAGAAGATACTGGCCCTGCGATATCCATGTCATAGGCAAGGATATACTCAGATTTCACACTATCTATTGGCCTATATTCCTTATGGCGCTTGACCTGCCGCTGCCCAAACAGATTTTCGGTCATCCGTGGTTCAACTTCGGAACCGATAAGATGTCAAAGTCGAAGGGAAATGTAATATACGCCGATGAGCTTGCCGACCGTTTTACGGTTGACGGCGTGAGATATTACGCGCTTGCCGAGATGCCGTACGGCTCTGACGGGAGCATTACCTATGAGTCGGTCATAAAAAGATATAATACCGACCTTGTGAACAATCTCGGCAATCTGGTAAAGAGAACACTTGATATGCAGAAGAAATATTTTGGTCGTGTCGTTCAGGCTCCCTCGCAAAAACAGGATATAGACAATGAGCTTATCGGTACATGCGTACAGACCTATGAAAAAATGACCTGCGCGATGGATACACTCCATATTGCCGACGCGCTCGGATATATTTTCGACATGTTAAGCCGCGCCAACAAATATATTGACGAGACCACGCCGTGGGTGCTTGCGAAGGATGAGAACAGCAAAGAAAGGCTCGGAACGGTGCTTTATAACCTGCTTGAGGTTATACGTTGGGCGGCCGTGATGCTTTTGCCGTTCATTCCGAATACCGCGGATGAGATTCTTTCGCTTCTCGGAACAGAAGCTTCGGCTTTTGATACAATAGGCGAAAAAGAGAAATTCGGCGGTATGAAACCCGGCTCGGAGGTAAAGGAATCCAAGGTGCTTTTCTCAAGGATTGACGAGGAAAAAATGCTTGCGCAGATCAAAGCCGATTCTGCCAAAATTTCGGGCGAGACTGCCGAAAGCGAAACAACATCGGAAAAGCAGGCTTCCGGGAAGCAAGCTTCGGAGAAACAGGTTTCTGAGAAACAAGTTTCTGAGAAACAAGTTGCGGAAAGACCTGAGGGCTGCGCAAAGATAGGCATTGACGATTTTATGAATGTCGAGCTTCGCACGGCGCAGATTATTTCCTGTGAAAAAGTGCCGAAAGCTAAAAAACTGTTAAGACTTCAGCTTGATTTGGGATATGAAAAGAGACAGGTGGTTTCGGGTATAGCGAAATGGTATACGCCTGAGGAGCTTGTGGGCAAAAAGATAATAGTGGTGGCCAATCTCAAGCCCGCCGTGCTCTGCGGAATTGAGTCTGACGGCATGATTTTAGCGTCGGGCGAGGAAGATGTGAGGGTCGTATTTCTGGCGGATGACACTCCTCTCGGCGACAGGGTAAGATGATTCAAATATAAATAAAAAAGAGTATGCCATGGTTTTAGGCGCCATGACGTACTCTTTTTTTGATTTTTACCGAGGGTTGAAGCGCAATTGACTTAAGCCAAAAAGTCCTGTTTGTGCAAAAACTGAAAATCATATGTACATGCAGTAATTCATCAGCATATGGCGGTGCTTCTGTTCGTCCGCGGTTATTGAATTTATAATGTTCATTATGCTCATATCCGGAGCGTCTTTTAAAATATTGCTGTATTTATCTACCGCGGCGCTTTTCTGAGCTATCAAGAAATCCGCCACCGAGGACGCCATTGAATCTGTCCGCTTGTCTTCGGCTGAAGGAAACATATTTGCGCCGCCTGCTCTGAACTTTGTGTTTATCGCGGGATTTGCTCCGAGCGTCATTAGCAGCTGTCCCAGTTTTTTGAAGTGTTTCATATCGTCAATTGCAATATTTTCGAGTATTTCGCTCATGTCCGGGTCATATTCTGACAATATCAGTCCGTAATAAAGGCAGTCGGAAATTGACTCAAGTTCGGCTGTGTATGCGGTATATAATTCTCTTAGAAATTTCGTTCGGTTTACTGACGGATAACTGTTGGAGTTTGAATGGGAATTGCCGTTGCCTCTGGAAATGTTTCTGTTGTTCATATATATCTTCCTTTCGGAATTTTGTGTTTATATAAACATTGTATTCGGTTTTCAGAATTTTGACACAAGTTGTTTGTTATTATATACAAAAAACAAATTAACATTTTGTACAATATGATTATTAAATTGGTATTGACAGTCTCAAGATTGTATGATATAATGTATACAGCGTTAAGAAATCGATTAAATATAGTTATACTTGCTGTATACCGCAGTTTTGCCTTAGCAAAACTGTCCGGGTTTATGTATACGGCGTAAAGAAATCTAATAAAAATTGTTATACTTGCCGTATACCGCAGTTTTGCCTTTGCAAAACTGTCCGGGTTATGTATATGGCGTTAAGAAATCGATTAAATATAATTATACTTGCCGTATACCGCAGTTTTGCCTTTGCAAAACTGTCCGGGGTTATGTATACGGCGTTAAGAAATCGGATAAATATGACATTATAATACTAAAATTGACAATAAATAATTTTAAAAAGAGGATTATGTAAATATGGACACGGTTAAAGCGTTGGCTGACAGAATTAAAGAAAATATTTCAAAGGTCATTTACGGAAAGGACGACAAGATAAAGCTTGTGCTTACATCTTTCTTTTCCGAGGGACATCTTTTACTTGACGATATACCCGGCACCGGAAAAACGAGTCTGTGCAGGGCACTGGCAATCTCAATCTCCGCGAAAATGACGAGGGTTCAGTTCACGCCTGACCTTTTGCCGTCCGACATTTCGGGAATAAACTATTTCAATCAAAAGGAAAATGATTTTATTTTCAGACCGGGTCCGGTTTTTACGAATATTCTGATTGCCGACGAGATAAACCGGACTACGCCGAGAACACAGTCCGCTTTGCTTGAATGTATGGCGGAAAGGCAGATAACGGTTGACGGCGTTACATATCCGAGTGAGTTGCCGTTTTTTGTAATCGCGACTCAGAATCCCATCGAGTCACAGGGAACTTTCCCGCTTCCCGAGGCGCAGATAGACCGGTTTTTTATGAGGCTGTCGCTGGGTTATCCCGATGCCTCCAATGAGTTTATGATGCTTGGCAGGTACGCCGAGCAGTCTCCGCTTGAAAGTCTTGCGGCTGTATGCACAAAGGAAGACGTGATTCTCGCGTGTAGTGAAGTAAAGAAGGTTATGGTCAGCGACGCGATCAAAAAATACCTGGTCAATATCGTGAACGAGACACGGAACAACGGCAGGATTCGGCTGGGTGTAAGCCCGCGCGGAACTCTGGCGCTGTTCAGGGCGTCGCAGGCATACGCCGCTATTGAGGGAAGGGATTTTGTCATTCCGGATGACGTTAAGGCGGTGGCGGGCGCGGTTCTCGCGCACAGAATTATTGTACGTTCGCAAAACTCCGTAAAAGCGGGAGATACCAACGAGAGTATAATAGAGCTGATTCTGGACACGATTCCCGTACCTATAGAGTGATTTGAGGGGATTTCATGAAGGAATATATCTCATTGCGGCAAAACACGTATGGTTTTTGGCATGTATGTTTAGCCGCTTGTGGCGGAATGGGTGATTATTTATGTGGTTTTTCGCGGTTTTTGCGGGAGTTGCGCTGGCAATAATCCTGCAATACAGAACGTATAAAAAAAAGGGACTTAATGACCTTTCATACTCGGTGAGATTCAGCACGGATGAGGCGTTTGAGGGCGATATTATATACATGTATGAAAAAATAGTCAACAACAAGTCTCTGTCGCTCCCCTTTGTCCGTGTGGATACCGAGCTTGAGGATGGGTTGCATTTTACCCTGGTGGAGCAGAGCAAAGCCGACTCCAAAGGCAGGAGGAGTATAAAAAAGATTTCAAGAGTACAATCGATTTTCGCGCTGCGGGCGGGGACAGAGATTGAAAGACGCTGGCGGGTAAGCTGCGATAAGCGAGGGGAATATAATATGCAGGGCTCCGTCATTATTATAAGGGATATTGTGGGTCTTGCTCAGGTCGCAAAAAGACTTGAGCCGGAAGACACTCGGAATACGCATATTACGGTTCTTCCGATGCCCGCGGACATTGAAACTCATTATACCTCTTCCATGTATATGAGCGGAGACGTTGTGTCCAACCATTGTTTTACCACAGACCCGCTGCGCATCTGCGGCTCAAGGGAGTATACACCTTACGACCCGATGAACCGTATCAATTGGAAATCAAGCGCCGTACACGGGCGTTTAATGGTCAACCTGGAGGAAAAAACCTCAAGGCACCGTTTCGGACTTGTTCTGAACATGAATTCAAGGACGGTTGAAAACAAGAATTTGTATATATCGGATACCGAGGCGATAGAGAGAAACATATCGGTCTGCGCATCGATTCTTGACCGCATAGCGGCGGAGGATGTGCCGGTGCGCCTGTATATGAACACGGTGCAGAGCGAATCCCTGAGAGACTTGGGCATGAGTCCGGTATCCGAGGATGAGGGCGACGGCGCGGGGGCAAAGATACTTGTCAGCGAACCTTTCAAGGGAAAATACAATGTCGTAAACGCGCTGAGAGTTCTGGCTTCGGTTAAAAACGAGATATCGGTTTCTGCGGACAAGATGTTTGACCACATCCTGCAAAATGTCGGATTGTACAGGGAAAGCGAGCATCTTATCATTGTGTCGGCTTACCTTGACCAAAGGATGCTGAATCTTCACGCAATGCTGAAAAGAGAAGGCATTAACGTGATTTTTTACATAACGACTACCCGCTCGGATATTTCCGAATTTCCGGAGAATGTCGAAATTTATTATAATTGCTATTTCTGATAAGTTTATTACAAAGCAGTCAATTGCCGTCAGGCGCGCTTTTGATTTTTTATATGCAACTGAAAGGAATTTTAAATGATACAGGACTTACACTCGCATACATATTATTCTTTTTGCGGCGCGGATACTCCGGAGCAGGTTGTCAGAGCGGCTATAGACGGGTCTGTGGAACTGCTCGGAATTACCGACCACAACTACGGGGTCGGTTGCGCGAGAACCGACGTTTATTTCAGTACCTCACCCGAAATCGGGAACGACTATGAGAGGACGCTGAAAAGATATTTTGACCATATAAACCTTATAAAGGAGAAATATGCCGGTAAAATAAAAATACTGAGGGGTATTGAGATAAACACACTGACGGGCGGGCGCACGGCGCTGCCGGAAAGTGCGGATATTTCATGTTTTGATTTTTGTCTGGTGGAAAATCTCGACGCGGGTGAGGGTAAGACCATTACAAACGGGGATATATTCGCGTTTGCCGACCGCTGCGGCTGCCCGACCGGCATTGCCCATACCGATATGTTCGCGTTTATTCTGTCACGCGGAGAGGACCCGTACCGGTATTTCCGCAGGATGGCGGACAGAGGTATTTTCTGGGAAATGAATGTAAATCTTGACACTGTGCATCACGGGCATGAGCATAAATATATGCTTGAATTTTTTGAGGATACAGAGCAGCAGGAGATTGTCCGCCGGTCAAAGGTGAGGCTGAGCGTGGGCTTTGACGGACACAAAGTCGATGATTATAAACCGCAAAGAATTGCGGATTATTGCGGAAAAATAAGCCGAATGGGCATAAAGCTCGCCTTTGAGGACTGAGGCAAAGCGATTGCGGGGTGGATAAAGTGAATGTTACAAAGGTCAAAAATGTTGACGGGCTTGACAGTATAGCGAGAATTTTCTGCACAGGCTCATATTATATCGTAATCTGCTCGGTTTTGTTTTTTCCTGTCTATAACGCGCACTGGTCTCTTTATCTTGCCTTGTTTCTGGAGGGCGCGGCGGTATTCTGCGCGGGGTATGCCATACAGAGCGCGTTTTCACGACTTACGGGGAATAAAAGGGTAAAGAACAGCGGCGCGTATGAACCCGAAAACCGATATTTTGAATCGACAAAAGCGGTATTGCCCGCGCTCCTGTCCGCGGCGGCGTCTTTGGCGGTTTCTGTCCCTTTTTCATATTTTTTGAAAAGGGAACAGGCAGGCACGAATGTGGAATGGCTTATAATTCCTTTTTTCATATTGGCCGCGGTGGGAGGAGTTGTGGTTTGGTTTTATCCTACCAGCAGGCTGGCGAGCGGGAGAAATCTTTTTGTATGCTCGTGTGTGATACTCGCTACATACATATTATATTCATTTACCGGACCGGGCGCGTATTGTCAGGTAATCTTGCTTTTGGTGTTCGCGATTTTTGCCGGAATATCGGTAAGCTACGCCAATATTACGTACAATTACATGGGAGATGACTCGCTGCAAGTAAACAAAAGCGTCAAAATCAACTGTTTTTACGTGCTGCTGCGTTTTTTCGGATCAGCCGTGCTGTGCTTTATTCTTGCCGCGTCGGTGTTTTCGGGATTGACGGTGATAGGTCGGTCTCTGCTTGTAATGATTCTCAGGATAGATTATGACAACGGGACATTGTTAGAGGGTGAAGAGCTCAGAAGAGAGTTTAATTACTTTGTATACGGCGAATACGAGGCAAGCGACTCTCCTATGTTTTATTTCTTCATATTATTCATCGTGCTTATGCTGGCGGGACTCGCGTTTTTGCTTCTGAGGCACTCAAATAGTTTTAAAGACGCTTTAAAACGCATTAAGAAGTGGTTTTTAAGCCTTTGGGAGGAGATTTTGTATTTGCTCGGTAAAATGAGACCCCGCACCATGAATAATTATGCCGATTACAGCGATTACGTGGATGTACAGAGGAAAATTGAACCTCTGATAAACGAGTATAATAAAAGACAATTCAAAATTCATAAAAGCTATAAAAAGTTTATGGGTGAACTCAATTCTCTGCCGACCGACAGGGATAAGATAGTTTACGGATATTGCGCTCTTATGTCGGTTTGCTCAAGGCTGCCTTTGTATGTAAAGAAATCGGACACGCCGAGACAGGCAAGAGCAAAGCTTGATGGTGAAAAAAATTTTGAAAATATGGGTAAGATAACACATGCTTTTGAGATTGCGGAATATGCCTGCCGGGAACCGGAGGCATCTGCCGGCAGGGAAGCGATAGATCTGATTTGCGGGATACTTAAAGTGTACATGGATGAGTGAATGTCTACGGTTTATCAGAACTTTCAGTCATTATGTCAGTGTTGTACCCTTGCCGGAAAGCGTTGCTTTTTGCTTGTTAAGGACTGTCGATTATCTGCCAGAGTACATAAATACAGAAAAACAAGGTCAACCGCAATGAGATTGACCTTGTCCTGTCAGCGGGCTGTTCACGGCTTTTAATATTGTGAGCAGCCCGCTGTTTTTTAATTTCATTTGTTTGCCGTTGTACCGAAATTAATTACTCTTCGGTCAGTTCGATTTTTTCAATGACAACCGGGGTTTTGGGAACGTCGCCGTACCAGCCGAAGTTTCCGGTTTTTACGTTGGCTATCTTGTCTACGATGTCTATACCCTCTGTAACCTTGCCGAAAGCCGCGTACTGAGCGTCGAGATGCGGAGCGTCTTCATGCATTATGAAAAACTGAGAAGACGCGGAGTCCGGGTCCTGAGTTCTTGCCATGGAGAGTACGCCTCTTTTGTGACGTATATCGTTTGACATAAAACCGTTGGCGATAAATTCACCTTTAATGGGAGAAGCTTTCTTCTGCTCGAAGTTTTCGTCAAATCCTCCGCCCTGTATCATAAATCCTTTGATTACCCGGTGAAAA
>CASEEB010000231.1 GCA_949286815.1 uncultured Eubacteriales bacterium
GATTTATGCAGTGTTTTCACTTTCCGCGAGTATCATTTCGAGGACGACATAAAATACATAGACGTTAAAATTCCGCAGATAAGCAATACGGGAAAATCCGAGCTTGAAAAGCGTGTAAATCTTGAAATACAAAAAATAATAAACGATTGCGTTGAAGAAACCAAAGCACGCGCAAAAGAATACTATGACGCATTTGTTGCCACAGGCGGAGATCCCGAAGATTTTCACCCTGTCGGAATACTTGTTGACTATGAGGTAAAATCTGTAAACGAGGACTATGTTTCATTTGTTGTCTGGGAGTGCGAATCGGCTTTCAGCGCTTACACACAGTATTTTTATTACAATATTGACCTTGAAAACGGCGCGGTAATAACACTTAAAGATTATTTGGGCAGTGATTACCGTGAAAAGGTTACGCAAAGCGTTGAGAAAAGTATTGCCGAGTGGGACGAAGACGAAAAATATATTTTCTTCGATGATATTTCAATCTACGATCTTATAAACGAAAACAGAAGTTTCTATATCAATGAGGAAGGCAAAATAGTTGTTGTTTTTGACAAGTATGAAATTGCCTGCGGCGCCGCCGGTGTGCTTGAGTTTGTTATAGAAAGCTAAACACTGGAGGGTTCGGCGTTGGTTTTCAGCAGCAACATTTTTATATTTTTCTTCCTGCCTGCCGCGATTTTATGTTACTATGCCGTTCCCTCTAAATTCAAAAATGCTGTACTGCTGATTTTCAGTCTCGTATTTTATTCATGGGGCGAACCGGTCTATATCCTCATAATGCTTTTTTCTACGGTTTTTGACTACGCAAACGGACTTTTAATACAAAAATTCCAAACCGCCAACCGCAACAATTTCGCCAAAGCCGTGCTGTGCCTGTCGGTAATCGGGAATCTTTTTGTTCTCTGCTTTTTTAAATACAGTTCTTTTCTGGTTGATAATATCAACAATCTCTCGGGTTTGTCGCTCGCGGTCCCGTCAGTCTCCCTTCCGGTAGGAATTTCCTTTTACACATTTCAGACCATGTCCTACACAATAGATGTTTACAGGAAGCAGGCGAACGCACAAAAAAACATAGTTGATTTCGGCGCTTTTGTCACCATGTTTCCGCAGCTTGTCGCCGGTCCCATTGTTCAGTATAAAGACATAGAGCAGCAGCTTAAAAAACATTCTTTTTCAAAAGAACGTTTTTTATACGGTATATCGAGATTCATACAGGGCCTGTCAAAAAAAGTGCTCCTTGCAAATAATATCGGCATTCTGTGGGAACAGATATCCGCTTCACATAAAATCGGTTTGGCAACAGCGTGGCTCGGGGCGGCGGCGTTCGCGTTCCAGATCTATTTTGATTTTTCCGGATATTCAGATATGGCGATAGGTCTCGGTGAAATGTTCGGTTTCACATTCCGCGAAAACTTTGACCGTCCATACGCTTCAAAAAGCATAACCGAATTCTGGCGCAGATGGCATATCTCGCTCGGTTCATGGTTCAGGGAATACGTTTATATTCCGCTGGGCGGCAACAGGCGCGGAAACGTCCGTCAGATTTTCAATATACTGACAGTATGGTTTCTTACCGGACTGTGGCACGGAGCAAGCTGGAATTTCGCTGTCTGGGGCGCGTATTTCGGTATAATTCTTATAGCTGAAAAATTCTTTTTTCTTAAACATCTTAAAAAATTACCCGCGTTTTTCTCAAGATTTTACTGCCTTTTTACAGTAACCGTCAGCTGGGTTATTTTTGCCTTTGATAATTTATCCGACGGTATCGCCTATCTCGGCAATATGTTCGGAGCGTCAGGAAGGATTTTTACCGGTGATTTTTTCTTTTTACTTTCATCAAACGCTTTGCTGATTCTTCTCTGCGTTATTTTCGGAGGAAAAGGACTTGCGCGTTTTACATTAAACCGGAAAATATTTTGTTATATGAAGCCCGCCGCATTATGCGCCCTTTTCATTGTAAGCGTATGCTTCCTTGTGGGCGATTCATATAACCCGTTCCTTTATTTCAGATTTTAGGTGAAGATTTATGAAAAACATTCTGAAAACGGCATATATTGTTCTTTTTTTAGCCGCGCTGTGTGCCGTACCGGTTTCGTTCCCTTTCATAAAGGATAAAGAGTTTTCCGAAAACGAAAACCGTTACCTTGCCGCAAAACCGGATTTTTCGTTTTTCGGTCTTACCGACGGGGAATTTACAAAAGAAGCCGAAAAATACATAGACGACCAGTTCCCGCTGCGCGATTTATGGACATCGGCAAAGGTAAATATACTGAAGGCTGTCGGGTGCCGTGACATAAACGGAGTATATCTGTGCGAAGACGGCTATCTGATTGAAAAATGGCTTGATTCTGACTTTAACTCAAAGCAGCTTAAAGAAAATATTAGTGCCGTAAATTTATTTCTCACCTCTCATAAATCGGAAAAATCTTCCGTAATAATAGTACCTACCGCCTTAGAAATACTATCGGAAAAGCTGCCTTACGGAGCGCCCTTTTTTGATCAGAGCGACGCTTTTGAAATTATTGAAGAAAATATTGATTCCGAAATTTTTTATAATCCCGAAGATATTTTGATAAAGCATAATAATGAATATATTTATTACAGAACCGACCATCACTGGACGTCCTACGGCGCGTTTCTGACATATTGCGGCTGGACCGGAAAATCAGAAGACGTTACTGTAAAAGAGTACGATATTACCTGCGCGACAAACAGCTTCCTCGGCTCTCTTTATTCAAAAGTGCCCGGTTTGAAATGCAAAAACGATGAAATTTTCTTGTATAATGAGCGCAACAATAACACATATACCGTCTCTTACGATTACGGCAGAACCGAAACCGACAGCATTTATGCGGATATTCATCTTTCGGAAAAAGACAAATATCTTGTTTTTCTTGACGGAAATCACCCGGAAATAACAATAAGGACATCTTTAAAAAACAACCGTAAGCTGCTTATTTTCAAGGATTCCTACGCCAATTCTTTTATACCGTTTCTTTTAAGCGATTATGAGGAAATACATATTATCGACCCGAGATATTTTAACCGTAAAATTGACGAATACATTTCCGAAAACGGTATTAACGAATTTCTTTTTTTATACAATATAAAAAATTTCTGTGAGGACAGCAGCCTTTCAAAAGTATTATATACCGGATAATAATTTAGCCCCGTAAAGTCTTGCCGGCTTTACGGGGTTTTCTGTTCTTTCAGTTGTTGTCAGCCTTAATCATCCGGTATCCTATTCCCACATGAGTCTGTATATAGGATAAGGAGCCGGAGCTGCTTTTTTCCAGTTTCTTTCTTAGAGTAGCCATAAAGACACGGAGCGACGCCACATCATTGTCCCAGTTCGCTCCCCATACGTTCTGCATAATATAAGTATGCGTAAGTACCTTTCCGACGTTTTTGGCCATTAGACAAAGCAGTTTATATTCTATCGGTGTAAGATGAAGCTCCTTGTCCGACATATACGCGCATCCGGCGGCAAAATCTATTTTCAGCTCGCCGTTGATAAACAGCGAGGAAACCGTCCCGTCCTTTGCCGCGTTGAGCCTTCTGTTTATCACCCTAAGCCGAGCGAGAAGCTCCTCAACGGAAAAAGGTTTTGTAAGGTAATCATCAGCGCCTGAATCAAGCGCGGAGATTTTATCGGAGTCCTCTGTTCGTGCGCTTATGACGATTATCGGCATATCCGACCAGCTTCTGATGCGTTTTATTACCTCTACGCCGTCCGTATCCGGAAGCCCGAGGTCAAGCATAACAATATCGGGATTATGGGTACACGCCTCCATAACCGCGCCCTCTCCGGTTGACGCTGTGATATACCTGTAATCGTGCGTTTTAAGTGTAGTTGTCATAAGATTTCTGACCGACGGGTCGTCCTCAACAACAAGAATAAGTGCTTTATTCACTGATTTTCACCTCACCCGCCGGAAGACTGAACTTAAACACCGCACCTCTCGGAACATTATCCTCTACGGTTATTTCACCGCCGTGCAGATTAACTATCGCCTTGCACAGGGCAAGACCTAAACCCAAACTCCTGCGGCTGTCGGAAACCTTGTTTTCCCCGCAGTAAAACATTTCAAAAACCTGAGCTTTAATTCTGTCCGGAATACCGTTTCCGTTATCCGAAACCGAAATATACACAAGCTCCCCGCTTTTTTGCGCGCTTAAAACTATCTCACTGCCGTCAGGCGTGTATTTTAAAGCGTTATCAAGCAGATTTATTATTACCTGCACAATAAGACGCGCGTCCATCTTCGCGAGCAGAAGCTCATCGTCTATCCGCTTTACAATTCTGTGACTGTCGTTTTGGCGGACGGCGTGCTTTATCGCCTCATCGGCGACCTCCTCGACAAGCTCGCACGAAACATTCAGCTTCATTCTTCCCTCTTCAAGCCTTGTTATCGACAAAAGGTTTTCAACAAGGTTTATGAGCCACAGGGAATCATTGTAAATATCCGTAAAAATCTGCGTCCGCATCTGACTGTCAAGTTTATCGTAACAGGTAAGAAGATAACCGGCATTTCCGGAAATCGCGGTAAGAGGGGTACGCAAATCGTGCGATATCGCGCGTAAAAGATCCGCGCGGAGCTGCTCGTTTTTCGCGCGGACAGCTTCCCTTTCCTTTTCTTTCGCGTTTCTGATGTTTTCTGCCGCGAGGGCGCATTCTCCGAGAATGGAAAGCAGTATACTGTTTTCAAACTCATCAAGAGACGAATTTTTCAAATAAATCCCTACAACGCCGAAAACCCTGTCATTTATTCGTATCGCAAGATAAAGACAGCAGCTGTTTTTGTATACATCGGTTCCGCAGCCTGCTCTCCGCCGGTTGTCAAAAACCCATTTAGCCGCTTCCTTCTCATAATCGAGAAGCATATCGCTGTTTTCAGACGGATAGTGCGCGGCGAAAATTTCCCCGGAGGTTATCTCTCCGTCCGCTTCTCTGTACACAATTATATCACGGTCAAGCAGCTTTATTAGCTGTTTGGCGGTAATGCTGATTACTCCCTCGTCATCGGTCGTTTTCTGAAGAAGCTGATTTGTTTCAAACAAAATTTTTGTCCTGAAAGCCGACTGCGCCGACAGCTTTGCGTGCTCTTTCAGTTTTGAGGCGAGCGTGCCGGTTATCAGCGAGGCGATAAGCATTACGATGAAAGTTACGGTATAGCCCGCATCATACTCCATAAAGGACGTACGCGGCTCGGTAAACAGGAAATTAAAAAGTAAAACGTTTATAAGAGAATTAAGTATCCAGCATATATAGCTTTTTGTAACAAGCGAAGTAAACAGTACACCGAGTATATATACGGTAATAATATTTTCCTGATCTATGTTTGCCTTTTGAAACAAAAAACCGACAAGCGTTGCGGCTATAAGCAAAACAATGCTTACTAAAATATCCTTTGCTGTCGGCAAAGGAATTTTTGCAGATAAAGACGGTCTGCCCCGCCTGCTTAAATAATCCGAATCCGGAATTATATGAATATCAATATCAGGAGCCGTCGCGGCAAGTCTTTCGGTAAGCGACGGCTTATTCCAGAAATGACTTCTTCCGGCGGCGCTGCGGCCTATAACAATTTGCGTGACTTTTGAAAGTCTTGCAAATTCTGCAATCTGATAGGAAATATCACTGCCGTAAACCGTGGAAATATCAGCCCCGAGTTTTTTCGCGAGCCGCATATGATATTCAAGCCTGCCCTTATCTTTTTCGGACATCTTGTTATCTGACGGCGTCCTTACAAAAATAGCCGTAAATCCGCAGCGGAACGCCTCAGCCATTTTCGCGGCGGTACGGATTATCCGCGCGTTGGAAGGTGAGGCTGAAATACAGACGAGAATATGCTCTTCAGACATTCTTTTTTCCGCAGTCTTATTCATTTCCAAATTACCGCCTCCGTTTCAGCAGTAATTATACTACATTTTCCATCAAAAATCCAGCACGCAGGAAGAGCGGATATTTATATTCTGAAGCACTTCTGCAGTGCCTTGAACTCACCGAGCACGAGAATTGTGTTTTCCTCGGAAAGAATTGTATCCGATGTAATGGTAGCGTTTATTTTTCCTCCGGTTTTTACCGCAAGAATATTTATATTGTGCTTTTTTCTGATATCAAGCTGACCAATGCTTTTTCCGCTCCACGCTTCGGGAACAGAAACCTCAAATATCGCGTTTTTCTCATCAAGCTCGATATAATCAAGTATATGATCCGCGCTGTAACGTATCGCCGCCCATTTCGCGATCTGCTTTTCGGGATAAACGACCTCATCCGCTCCGTTGCGGAGAAGGAACTTGGCCTGCACATCGCGCTCGGCTCTTGATACAACCAGAGAAGCACCGAGCTCCTTTAAAAGCGATGTGGTCTCAAGCGAGCTTTGAAAATCGTTGCCTATCGCCACAATGCAGACATCAAAATTTCTTATTCCGAGGGATTCAAGAAAATCCGCGTTTGTGCTGTCCCCTATCTGCGCGCTCGTGACGTCGTTGAGGACATCATTAACCCTGTCCTCATTATGGTCAACAGCCATAACCTGATGTCCGAGCTGACCTAACTGAACGGCAATATGTTTACCGAATCTTCCCAGTCCGATAAGAAGTATAGATTTCATAAAAACATTCCTTTCAAACGGAAAATCAAATTATCCGACCGTTATTTTTTCCTGCGGGAGCTTTGAGAGCTTTTTGCCGTTTTCGGAAACAGCCGCGTAAATAATCGTAATTCCTCCGACTCTTCCGAAAAACATAAGCGCGATAAGTATACAGCGCGAGAGTATCCCGAGCCCCGGCGTAATACCGAGAGAAAGCCCGACCGTACCTATCGCGGAAGCCGTTTCATAAAGGCAGGCGCTTAAAGGAATATTTTCCCATACGCTTATTACAAGCGCGCCTCCGAAGAAAAGTACCAGATACATCACAAGAATCGTTACGGCGTTTCTGATTATTGAGGGGTCTATACGTCTGCCGAAAAATCCGGTATCTTCCTTGCGCCTCAGAACCGAAACAGTCGTCGCAATAATAACGGCAAATGTTGTTGTTTTCATTCCTCCGGCAGTTGAGCCCGGGGATCCGCCAATAAGCATAAGCAGAATAATCATTGCCTGCGCCGCTCCGCTCATTGAAGTAAGGTCAACCGTATTGAAGCCGGCGGTTCGGGGCGTTACCGACTGGAATGCCGAACTTAAAATTCTTTCTCCGCCCTCTAAGTATGAAAATTCATGGAAATAGAAAAAAGCGGCCGGAAGAATTATAAGCAATAACGTGACAGACAATATTATCTTGCTTTGCATACGGTATCTTCTCACGTGGTATTTATTGGTTCGTATATCGTCCCATGTGAGAAAGCCTATGCCGCCTATAATTATAAGCATCATTACAGTGATGTTTATCACCGGCTGAGCTGAATAAGACGTAAGAGAAGAATATTCCCCTCTGACTCCCATAAGATCGATTCCGGCGTTGCAAAAGGCCGAAACCGAATGGAAAACAGACATCCATATTCCTTTCAGCAATCCGAAATCCGGACAGAATACAGTTGCCATTACCACGGCTCCCGCCAGCTCAAAAATAATCGTGGCTTTGATAACAAAACCTGTCAGTCTTACAATTCCGCTCATTTTCGGTGCCGCGACAGCCTCCTGCATTGTACTGCGCTGCATAAGCCCGATTTTTTTGCCCGACAGCATTGTAAACGATGCCGCCACCGTTATTACACCGAGACCGCCGATCTGAATGAGTATAAGTATAATAACTTGTCCGAAGAGCGACCAGTATGTACCGGTATCTCGCACAACAAGTCCGGTAACGCATACCGACGTCGTAGAAGTGAAAAGAGCGTCAAGAAAAGGTGTGACTGTACGCTGTGCCGAAGATATCGGAAGCATAAGCAAAAGAGCGCCGGTTAAAATCACTGCCGCGAAGCCGAGCACTATTATGCGGAAAGAATTAAAAATACGGTGATGACCGAAAGGTTGTTTCATAGAGCCGCCAGCCTTTAAACATATTATAACCTATAGACATATCATAAGATATTATACACACATTGACCTTAAAAATGTGCAAAGGAATTTAAAACAATATTAAGAAAAAATAAAGATTTGCAAAATCGACGCCTCCGTAAAAACGAAGCCGCCGATTTTATTTTGCGAACGGATGGAATTTCGCGTATGCCGCCGTGTATTTGTTTTTTATAAACTGAGCGTATACCTGAGTGGAAGAAATATCCGAATGCCCAAGCATCTCTTTTATATCCTTAAGCTGTGCACCGTTCTCAATCAGATGTGCAGCAAAGGAATGACGAAGCGTATGAGGGGTAATATCCTTTTTGATTCCGGCCTTCTGTGAATAATGCTTGATTATTTTCCAAAAGCCCTGTCTTGTCATAGGCTGACCGTTCATATTGGTAAAGAGCCTGTCCTCAGAGCTGTCTTCAACAATAATCGGCCGGACGTTGACCATATACGCCGCCACCGCTTTTACGGCTCCGGGATACATGGGAACTATGCGTTCTTTCTTTTCATTGTGTAAATGAAGCAGTCCGATTTGAAGATTTATATCGTTTACCGTAAGCTCTATCAGTTCCGATACCTTTATGCCGGTGGCGTAAAGAAGCTCAAGCATCGCCTTGTCTCTTATATTCTTATAATCGCTGCCGTCCGGCTGCGATAACAGCAGAACTATCTCGTTGGAATCAAGTATTCCCGGCAGCTTTTTCTCGGTCTTGTGCATTTTTATCCCGTCAACAGGATTGCCTGAAGACAGTCCCCGCGCAGAAAGAAATCTGTAAAAGCAGCGCAGTGAGGCAATAGTTCTTGATTTTGTAGCCTCAGATTTTCCCATAGCCGAAAGATACTCAAGATATGTATTCAGAACCGAGCAATCGGCAGCCGAAACATTTTTGTCATGTTCGGTACAATACGACAGAAACTGGTTCACGTCTCTCATATACGATTCAACCGTATTTGAGGATGATTTTTTTGTTTCAAGAAGATATTTCCTGAATTCCTCCGAAAAATCCGTCATATTGCACCTCCTTTTTATATATTCAGTCCAGCAATAAAAGAGCAGGAAAGAACCGCATCGATAATCGCCGACAGCAAAGCTATCAGCAGAATGAATAAATATCTTCCGCAGTAATTTTTAAAATCAAAGGATAAATTTACCGCCTGTGTTCCGGGAAAAGAAATTTTAAGTATTATAGCAGAAAATTTTACAGACTCACGCGCCGCAAGCAAAAGCGAAAAAATAAAAATGAGCGCGGAAGGAACTATCAGAACCGCATTAAAAGCTATGCCCTTTACGGAATACTGTGAATAAAGAACCGCCGAAACCGCACCGTAAAGAACCGCGCGTAAGACCGCGGCAAAAGGCACAAGCAGAACGCCGAGCATAGATGTACCGGAAGCAAAAATAACAAGCAGTACGGCACAGGAGCTCATAAACGACTCAAGCATAACCGAAAAAAAAGAAGCCCCTGTTCGCTCGTTTATAAATCCGTCAAGGTATGACGACGCGTAATCAGAAATAAAAGAAATTTTCTGCTCTGAAAAAATACCGAAAATTATTCCTGCTATAAAAAGCAACACCAGAATTACAAGAATGTTGTTTTTAGCAATGAATTCCGCAAACCTGAAATTTTTAAGACTCAATACCGTTCCTTTTCGCATATTAAACTCCATTCCGCCGCATCATGTGAGATACGGACCGTAGTAAAGCGCACGGAAGGGTTCCGCGTGCTCCTAAAGAATAATATGAGAAAAAAGGACAAGATATTCTGAAAAGTATATAATCAATATTTTGAGAAAAAAATTCATCGGACCGCAAAATATTGATTTTATATTGTTGTTATGTCAACCAATAGGCAAACAGTAAAAAATCCCAACCGAAAAGTTGGGGCATTTAACAATATAAAAACACCTTTATTTATGTCGGTAATATATTTATACTACATCAGAGAAGTTATGTCAACTGTTATTTTTATTATTTAAAAATATTATGTTAACTGATTATGTAAACTGCACAACATATGCTTATACCGCTATTATGTCAACCCAATTTGTTGTAATTGGTACTTTAAATTTTTTCTTTAATATGTTATACTGTTTTTAATAATTAAACGGAGTTGATCATATGAATAAAACAGTAATAGTAACCGGCTCTTCAAAAGGAATCGGAGCCGCTACCGCAATACTCTTCGCACAGAAAGGATACAATGTTGTCATCAACTATAATGAGTCATATGAATCAGCCAATATCCTATGCCGTTCCCTTGTAAGCAACGGTTATTCCGTTATAACCCAGAAAGCCAATGTCGCCAATAAAATGGAGGTTGACATTATGGTTAAGGAAACGCTTTATAAATTCGGAAGCGTAGATGTTTTAATCAACAACGCGGGTGTCGCCTACTCCGGACTTATTACCGATACCGACGAAATTGATTTTGACAGAATTATAGACGTTGACCTAAAAGGTGTGTTTAACTGCTGCAAGTCCGTCGCTCCGGTTATGGTAAATCAGAAGGCAGGCAGCATAATAAATATTTCCTCAATGTGGGGACAGGTCGGCGCATCATGCGAGGTAGCGTATTCCGCCGCGAAAGCCGGTGTCATCGGACTGACAAAAGCGCTTGCAAAGGAGCTTGCCCCGAGCGGAATTAACGTAAACTGCATAGCTCCCGGACTTATTGAGACAAATATGAATTCAAATCTTTCGGTTGAGGAGCTCAACGATTTTGTTGAGACCATTCCGCTCGGCAGAATGGGAAGCGCCGACGAAATAGCCGCTATGGCTTATTTTCTTGCCTCTTCCGACGCTGAGTATATCACAGGTCAGGTAATAGGTGTCAACGGCGGTTATGTTATTTAATTAAAAAAAGACACGGCGGCCCGAAGCAAAAACAGTTCAGCCCGCCGTGTCTTACAGCCGTTTTAATATTAATTGTATACGGAATATGCCAAAAGGTTTTTCGGCATTAAAAATTATGCCGTGTATACAAAAACGTAAAATAAAAAAAGACTCGGAGCGGTACAGCCCCAAGTCATGCTGGTGATCCATCGGGGATTCGAACCCCGGACACCTTGATTAAAAGTCAAGTGCTCTGCCAACTGAGCTAATGAATCAAATGGACAGCTTTAATATTATACCAATACTTTACTCTGTTGTCAAGAAAAAAAACAAAAAAGTTTGCCTTTGGTATTGAAAAAACGAAAAAATAATTTATAATTATATTATTATAATCAAAAAGGAGAACTCACTTGGAAAAGGACGCAGTTTCAGCAGGTGTTTCGCCGGTAGGCGGTCTATTCAATACAGCGGAAATCAAAATACTTATTTGCTATATTATTTCTTCGATAAACGAGCCTGTACCGGGCAATGAACTGGCAAACACCCTTCATTACGAAGGGATTGCAAATTGCTTTGAGGTTAATGACGCGATTGCTTCTCTTTGTCAGAAAGGTCATATCAAACTCGTTAACGAAGAGGACGACTCATATATTATAACCGAAACAGGTAAAAATATTGCGGAAACGCTTAAAACCTCTCTCCCCTTCACGGTTAAGGACAGAGCGTATTCCGCCGCTCTTAAAATGGTTTCCCGTTTCAAAAACTCGAAGGAAACAGATATAAAAATATGCAAAGAGAACGGAAAAACCTATATTACCTGCTCGGCGCTTGATAACAATGTTCCGTTTATGAGTGTCAAGCTTCTTGTTTCGGACGAAGAGCAGGCGCTTTACATCAAAAACAAGTTTTTGAATGATAACAGCATTTATTCCGATATTATGGAATTGCTTACAAAATAATACAAACAAAAAAGCCGTGCGTAAAAACACGGCTTTTTTATATAATAAATGTTTATTCTCCGAACGGGAAATCAAATGTTCCGTCACCGGAATTGCCTGAGCCACCGTCTGCATTGCTTTCGGAATTTATCGTACTTGAATAACTTGATGTGCCTATATTGGCTTTAAGCTCAGCCTCAAAGGTTTTCGTTGTATTGCCGCTGATGACAGTTACGGTTATCGTATCCCCCGCCACGCTGTTTTCAATAATATCGAGTACAATATCATCACTTGTAACGTTTATTCCGTTTATCTGGGTGATAATATCTCCTTCCTTTACCTTGCCGTAAAGGTCACTGTCCTCAGTGACGGAAGCAACATAAAGCCCTACCGTATCGTATCCGTTTATTTCCGCGGTAACAGAATTGATTGCCGTATAGGTTATTCCGAGCTTCGCGCGGCTTGTAACCTTACCGTCTTTTATAAGCTCCTCGCATATACGCTTCATTGTTTTTGTGGGAATGGCATATCCTATCGCGTCATAGCTTATTCCGGCAAGCTTTGAAGAAGTAATGCCGATTACCTGACCGTACATATTCACAAGCGCTCCGCCGGAGCTTCCGGGATTTATTGCGCTGTCGGTCTGTATGAGTTTGGCGGAATAATTTGAGCTTGTGCTTACACGTCTTCCCGTTGAGGAAATTACACCCTTAGTGATGCTCGAATCATGGGTCGCGTCGCTCGGTCTGCCGATAGCGACAACGTTTTCACCGTACACTATCTGGTCAGAATCGCCGAATTCGGCGGGAGTAAATCCGCTGGCGTCAATTTTCAGGACAGCAAGGTCGCTTATCTGGTCACCCGCGACAAAAACAGCGTCATACTCTTTGCCGTCAGAGGTGTAAACCTTGAATTTAGGAGCGCCGATTTCGGCGTAAATATGGTCATTGGTGACAATGTAACCGTCTTCGGAATAAAACACTCCGCTTGCCTGTGAACCGCCTCCGGCGGAATTATAAACCGTTATACCGACAACAGAATCATTTACTTTATCGTATACCTGCGCTGCCGTCATCTCATCGGTATCAGCCGGTTTGGCGGCGAGGTCAACAGAGATTTCGGCGGTAGTTTTTACGCTGCTTCTGCCAAGAAAATATCCGGCAACCGATGCGGCGGTCATCAAAATCACCGCTGCCATTATACCGGCAAAGACCTTCAGTCCCTTGCTCATAGGCTTATAATCCCTGACAGGAAGAACATCTGTATAATTTATTCTGTTTTGCGGGGCGGTATACATATTGTCAAACGGCGGATATCCAAATTGCTGGGCATTCTGCTCTGAAGGATTCTCTGCCGTATTTTGAAAGCCGTCTGACTGAGCCGTCTGATTCGGAATATTGCCGTCTGCCGAGCCGGCGAAGTCAGAGGTCTCTGTATTGTCAGATACCGGCTGTCCGGCTGAAGCATTATCATCAATATCGTTTTTGTTCATAAAATCGTCCATATGGTATTCTCCGTTCTTATAAAGGTAATGTAACGTTAAATGACGTAAAGCTGTTTTCCTTGCTTGTGACAACGATTCCTCCGCCGTGCGCCTTGAGAATCGTTTTAACTATATAAAGTCCTAGTCCGGTGCTGTTTTTATTTGCCGAACGTGATTTATCCACCTTATAAAACCTCTCAAATACATTAGGAAGCTCGTTTTCCGGTATTCCTTTTCCTGTGTTGGTAATTGTGAATGACAGCTTTTTTGAGTCGGTCTTAACCTTAAAATCTATTGTGCCCGAATCATCGGTAAACTTTATCGCGTTATCAAGAAGATTAAAAATAACCTGATATATAAGATCCCGGTCAGCCTTGACGGAAACGCTTTCAATTTCGTCAAGTCCGGTGATATTAAGCGATTTAGACTCTATACGCTGTTCCTGGCTTATTACAATGGTGCAAAGAAGCTCCCTGAAATCAAACAGCTCAGGCTTTAAGACGAATTCGCCTGATTCGAGCTTTGACATACTGAGCATCGACTGGACAAGACGGGAAAGTCTTTTAATTTCGTCAGAAACAATTCCGAGATAGTAATTTCTTTTTTCCGGTTCAATCGTACCGTCAAGTATTCCGTCAATAAAACCGCCGATTGTCGTCATCGGAGTTTTAAGCTCATGCGATACATTCGCGACAAAGCTCTTTCTCATTCCTTCAAGCTGAACAAGAGAGTTTGTCATCTGATTGAACGATACGGAGAGCTCCCCTATTTCATCATCACTCATTACCGGTATGCGCTTTGAAAAATCGCCTTTCGCCATAGCTTTTGCCGCCTCAGACATAAGCTTTATCGGTTTTGTCAGTCTGTATGTCATTGCGTAAATCGCAAAAAACATCAGAATAATAGGTATAACAGCGGAAAACAAATATAATTTTGAAATTGTTGTCATAAGTCCGCGCACAACCGAAAGCGGGGCGGCGGAAAAAACCGTGCCGATTTTGGTGCCCTCGGAATCGTAAACCGGTTCGGAATCAATATAATGCGGTGATTTATACATGCTTAACGTATTCATTCTGAAGCTTTCATCACCGTTTGTTTTTTCAAGCTCGTCCTTCGGGACAGTAACCGCCGAATGGTAACATTCTCCTTTTTCCATCCATTCATCGCAGCCGCAGATAATAATTTTACCGT
>CASEEB010000232.1 GCA_949286815.1 uncultured Eubacteriales bacterium
GTAAAGGAAGCGGGCAGGATATTAAACATAGTAAATGTATTGTGTTTTGCAGCGGTTGCCCTGTTTGCCTTGATATCGGTGTTTACGGTTAGAGACGGTGATGTCAAGGACGTGATTTTTCTGGCGTTTGCGTCGGTGTGCGCGTTTACGCTTGTCAATCCTCAGACGGTCGGAAGGGTGCTTTGCTCGTCATACTGTGAAAAAGCCGCCGACCCCGCAAACGGAGCGGACATGGCGGTGATAAAAAACAATTGCGCTATAGACTGCTTTTTGAATGTCACCGACATAGTGCTTATCGGAAAGGCGGGTATAACCGACGGAATATGCCATGTCGGAGAGATTGCCGTTCCGGAAACCGTAACAGGCGTGAATGTTCCGGATGAGAGAATACACAGCGTTCTGAAATATCTCTATGTGTATACAGAGGCTGAAGCCGGTGAGTATGACAGCGAGTTTATCCGGCGCGGGTATGCTGCGGGCTTTAATAGTTTTATGGACAAAATGCGCTTTGACCGCGAAAAGGCGGAGCTTTGTCTGAAGTCTCTTTATTTTATAGAAGATGATTACAGCTATGCCTGTGCGGAATGGCAGGATGAGATGTTCCGCGTGTGTCTTACCCTTGACAGAAGTATTTTAAGCAAATGCGGTTTTGTAAGACTGGGTGAGTCCGTGACAGCCGTGTCCGAAAAGTTTCTGGCTGCCGCGTATGGTTATATAAACGAAAAGAGGGCGGCAGGTAAAAAAATAATTTATATAGTTTCGGAGTATGACGGAGAGAAGATACTTGAGGGCATTGCCGATGTCTGCGAACAGGTTCCGCAGTCCAACGCGGACAGTATCGTAAAGCTGAAGAACAGGGACATTGCGGTAACTTTGCTTTTGGGCGAGGAAAGCATTGAAAACTTTAATTATGTGGTCTCATGCGGAATACTCGGAGAGGACGGTATGGATGTGGTCGCGAGGGCTTCGGATTACCGCCGGGAAAAACGTGATATACTTGACGGCGCTGAGAAATACAGGGTATTTATGGGATTTGAGCCCGAAGAATACGAACGGCTTGTGGAAAATATGAAAAGCGACGGAAAAACCGTTGTCGCTTACGGCGTGGAGGACAGATATTTTTATGTTTACGGCAAAGCCGATATGTATGTCAGCTGCGACAATATAAACTATTCCTCTCTGAAGTTCAAAGAATCGGTGATTGAAAATCCGTCCGCGGAGGGTATAGAATCAAGCCAGAGATGTTCGCAAAGGACAAGGGCATATGCCTCTGTCCTTGTCAGACGGGCGGATTCCAAGGGAGGCGGACTTTCGGGTATAATCAACGCCATTGCAACATCGGAATTTTTTGAAAGAAGTTTTGGATATGTTATGCTGTGTATAGCGATGATTGATATAACATTGCTTTCACTTTCGGCGTTTTCGCTTTTGTCGGGATTTTTGCTTATAACTTATCCGTGTGTGCTTTTGGCGGCTGTGGTATATATTTTTTCTGCGGTGGCGCTTTTTGCCGTATTTGACCCCGCCCCGAACGCTCCCAAATCCGATGGGGACAAGGTTGATTTTGCCGGTCTTTTTAAGGCAAATCCGGAGTTTCTGATTTCTCCGGTGTGCGCGGCGCTTTCGTTGCTTGTTACGGTCATGATTTTGTACGCGACCGGGATGTCGGAGGAGCCGAGAGCCGTTGCGTCGGGATTTTTGTCGCTCACAGTTGCATTTATATTCGGCATATCAGGTATTGTTAAAAAATGCACCGGCAAAAAAGCCGCGGAAACGGTATCAATCGGAAAGCTGAAAAATGAAAGCAAAAAAAGGTCAAAGCGGCGTTCTTTTTCCGGCAATGTCTTATATACGGCGCTTATTTTTGTTCTGATAGGTTGGCTTGTTCTGATTACCGTCGTGGGTTTCGCGCTGCCGTCTCTGTCGGAGGAATTCGGCTTCCGCGGAATAGGTCTGCACACTCTCATAGAGAGCGCGGTATATATTGCGGTATGGTTTGTCTCGGGATTTGTGATTAAAAAAATTGTCAAAAGACGAAATAAAAAGTAATTCAATACATATAATGTAATGCGGCGGAATATAATTTTGCCGCATTTAATATTGTCTTATAACACAGCGCATATGTCCCTCGCCTCTTAGGCGGCGGGTTCCCATATCCGACTTTCGGCGGAAGTTTTGAATTCCCGCAAAAAACCGGCAATGCATTTGTTGCGAGCGTTCTCAGGACTGTTTGTAAGCAGGTTTTCACATTCCTTGCTCCGGTTTAAAACACAGACACGGACGCCTGCGGTTTTACGGCATATTTGCTTTTTGAGACGGTATCATTTTCCTTTTAAATATCTGACACGTTTCCCGGAAAGAAAGGATGGATTATGAGAAGAATTAGCACGGCGGAGCTCAGAGAAAAAGAAGTAGTCAATGTTTGCACGGGGGAAATACTCGGTTATCCTTGCGAATATGAAATAAATGCCGATGACGGCAGAATTTTGTCAATGATTATTCCGACGGGAAGCTGTATTCCGTTCTTTGGAAAGAAGCAGGAGTATGTAATCCCGTGGAACATGATCGAATGTATCGGAGAGGATACGATATTGGTCAAAATCCCTCCGTCAGATTTGTGTAAATTCGAAACTCACCGAAAAATCAAATGAAATAAATAACTCCAAAACTATTATTAAATAATTAATAAAAGGTAAAAAAAATGAGAATTGTAATTAGCTGTTATTGAAAAATAAGGAACTTTGTGGTATAATCTAAATGATATGCAAAATTTATTACACACACAAAAGAATCGGGCGGTATCGGTGTCCTTTGACTCGGTCTGGGATTGTACCGCAGTGCTTTTGTGGTGGAAAAAACCGAAGGAGGACATAAAATGTCTATTATTTCAATCAAACAGCTGCTTGAGGCAGGCGTCCATTTCGGACATCCCACAAGAAGATGGAACCCTAAAATGCAGGAATACATCTTTACCGAAAGAAACGGAATTTATATCATTGACCTTCAGAAAACCGTCAAAAAGTTTGAAGAAGCTTATATGTTCGTGCGCGATCTTTCCGCCGAAAACGGTACGATTCTTTTTGTCGGAACCAAGAAACAGGCGGCGGAAGTCATAAAGGATGAAGCCGTTCGTTGCGGAATGTACTATGTGAACGTGCGTTGGCCGGGCGGCATGATGACAAACTTCAAAACCATCAAAAAGTCTATAAACCGTCTCAACAGCCTCAACAAGATGGCGGAAGACGGAACCTTTGATATGCTTCCCAAGAAGGAAGTCGCTTCGCTTCAGAAGGAAATTTTTGACCTTGAGAAAAATCTGGGCGGAATCAAAACAATGGAAAAGCTTCCGGACGCGATTTTTATCGTTGACCCCAGAAAAGAAAGAAACGCCGTACTTGAGGCAAAGAAGCTCGGTATACCGGTAATCGCTATTATTGATACAAACTGTGATCCGGACGACGCGGATTATGTTATCCCCGGCAATGACGACGCTATACGCGCTATAAAGCTTATATCCTCCGTAATTGCGGACGCGGTTATTGAGGGCAGACAGGGCGAACAGCTCTCTGAGGAGCCGAGTGATTCTGAAAACGCGGCTGCCTCGGACAACGCGCAGGACGCAAACGACGCCGAGGATGTAGCTGAGGAAGCTCCCGCAGCGGAGTGATTCGGCGACACACAGGGTCGATTTAGAGATTGTTAAATTAAGAAAGGATAGATAAATAATGGCAAATATATCTGCTAAAGATGTTGCGGCTCTCCGCGCCAAGACCGGTATCGGTATGATGGAATGCAAGAAAGCGCTTGTAGAGGCTGACGGAGATATGGACAAGGCGATTACAATTCTCCGTGAAAAGGGCGAGCTCAAGGCTCAGTCCAAAATGGCTACGAGAATTGCCGCTGACGGTATTGTAGACATACTCAAGGACGGAGATACGACCGCGATAATCGAAGTAAATACTGAGACTGATTTTGTCGCAAAGAATGAGTCTTTTAAAGAGTTTGTAAAGGGATTGCTTAAAGCAATCGTCAAAAACAATCCCGCCGATGTGGACGCGCTTCTCGCTTCCGAGTATGATTCGGAGTTTACCGTAGACGCAAAGCTCAAGGAAATGATATTTAAAATCGGTGAAAAGATAAGCATCCGCCGTTTCGCGGTAGCACACGGTGTTACAAGCACATATATACACGGAATGGGTTCTATCGGCGTTATAGTCTGCTTTGATACCGACTGCGCGGATAAGGACGGATTTGCCGAGTTCGCGAAGAATATCGCTTTGCAGGTAGGCGCGTATTCCACGCCTTACCTTGACCGTGAGTCTGTTCCCGAATCTGTAATTGCTTCGGAAAAAGAAATACTCATGGCGCAGATAGCGAATGACCCTGCCAATGCCAAAAAGCCTCAGAATATTATCGAGAAAATGGTAATGGGCAGAATCGGCAAGTTTTATGAGAATAACTGTCTGCTTGACATGGCTTATGTCAAGGAGGACAGCATCAGCGTCGCGAAGTATGTTGAACAGACGGCTAAAGAGCTTGGCGGTTCAATAAAGATTACAGGGTACTACCGCTTTGAGAAGGGCGAGGGTATTCAGAAGAAGGAAGAAGACTTTGCCGCTGAAATCGAAAAGCTGACAAATCAGAGCAAATAATTTTTGATATAT